>JBEVXV010000001.1:0-5066 GCA_040505915.1 Sedimenticola sp.
ATAAAACCTCATATTGACCGAGGCCGATAGGCCGAGGTCAATATGAGGTTTTATTGGTTCCATAAAACTTCATATTGAACAGCAACAAATGCCATAATTGTATATTAGCTGTTGGTTTGCTAAACTCAGAAAGTTATAGCCTACTCATTATGCCAGGATAATTTACTTGTTTATTATTTATTAATTGACAATGTCTTAAAGGGAGGTATCTGACTTTGGCCGGCAAATGGCGTAAAGCAAATGGCGTAAATTCGAAATAGTAAACATATCATCGAAAATGATTTGCAACATGATGCCGAACACATACGAACTATGATATATACTTGAGAACGACATAGAAACCATATTTATAACATTGAAAAATAGCCAGATAATTAGAGATTATTAATTTTCGCCATTTGCTTTTTAAGTAACTGGTCGCAGCTTTAACGAGGTTCCTTTCTATCAACACAGGGTGCTACACAATTATGTTGTCTTGCCTTTACATTGGTTTGTGATGTTTATGCCATGACTGCAACATGAATAAATGTCATTGTTTATGTCATTTGTTTTTTAATTAACGCCATTTGCAATCTATCTTGACCCACGTGGGTCAGGATAGAAATTTTTGATTTTCCAATCAAATCGCATACTTTTCGGGGATGCGGCATACATCACCGACATTACATGAACATACTAATTATAATAATAATTAGATTCTTGCAATCTAAGGGCATGGCCAAAGTCAGATACCTCCCTTTAAGACACTACCACTATTTGCCATTTGCTTTCCTACCTACACACTGTGACTGCACGTTTTTACTGTCAGTTCTGCTGTAGTAAGTGCGTGGTGGCTTTATATCATGTTAACCCAGTTTACAACACTTCGTTCACTGAAAAGATAACACTACGATAGCACTAATCTCCCTCGTCAGAATCACAACTGACTATGTGTGAAAGAACATTGTTACATTTTTCTTCACCGTGACAAGGACACATTTCTGCACATGGCAGCTGGTTGGAATTACATTCACAATTCTCCGCACAGGCAGAGCGCCCTCCACATGAGCATAGTAGACCTCGGAGTAGCTGCGCAGAGACGGGTCCTTCAAAGAAAACAGGAACCACTTCATCCCCACTACGTTTCCAGCCATGACCTACAGGTGACGGAATCTGCATTTCAGGAACATGAGACGCCATCCAGACTTTGGTTTGAAACGACGCCCTTCTGACATGTTGGAGAAAGCTCGCCTCGCAAGGGGGAGTTTTGCAAGAGGTATCTCTTTCGTTGTTGCTAGGCGGTAGCGAAGTTCATCGAGACTGGACTGGTATTTTGCTGCATTACCCTTCGGATCATACAATGTAGCAATTAGCTTGCGCGCTGCATTCAGTGCCACTTGTTCCTCGTTTCCAGATAGGCCAGTTAAGTCAGCAAATTGTTCAGGTCCATTACTTTTGAGGCAGTTGATCACCGATACTTTACCTATACCAGCGAATGACGAAACCGAATCGCAGCCCGTCAGAGCATGTACCGCCGGTAATATGTCGCAGAATGGCGAACCCAGTGATTTGGAAATGTCATGGATAGGAATATAGCGTCTTCGATCAGCGGTTCTTGTAACACTACCTGTCTCGATCCAAGATTCTGTTACGTGTTTCATCTGCGGATAATAGTGAACAGACAACACGACCACATCCGTGTCCAGAGTCCTGATAATCACTCTTCCGTCATCCACGAAGTTTTTGTCTTGAGACATTGCATGGAGAAGCATCCGGGTGTCGGCTTCCTCCTGGTTTGATTTCAGTGTCTCGTCTACTGTCGCACCTGCTGATGATACGCACATTGTAACAGAACCGTCAGTGAATCCGCCGGACATAACTAGCTTGCGGTTTGGCTTCGATGCCAACGCGTCGGAACTAGGGGCATGGTCAACTAGGTACTGGCACAGGTACTTTACCAGAGATTCTTTATTGGTAGGTAATGCCATGAATTTCTTCCAAGGAGGAACAGATCTACCAGCTATCACTTGATACTGTCGTCCGACTCCTGACTGAGTTTGTCTCCGTAATCTTTCCGCAGCTTTGACCGAGTCCTTGTTGTCATAGCGGTCATAAACCTCTATAACAGTGTCAGCGCCATTGAAATGTCTCAGCAATGATGCCATATACGAATCAGCCAGTTGGTCGAATGACTTGTACACATCGCCAGTCATTGCTTGCAAAATGGACATCGCATCTCGTATGTACACGGTTGACGCAGCCGCGTGAACGGGGATGCATGTGATGCCTGTCCCGTGCTCTTCAAGCTTATGTGTCAGGTCTGCCTTAGTATTCTTCCTCATAGTCCCGTCCTCGTGGAACAATGCTGTAGGTATCGACGTAACAGGACGCGACAAGACTGTCTTCATTGTTGCATCACCTCGTGTCTTGGACAATGTCAGTGCTCTGCGAAACACAAGCTCCGATCCAATCGTAACGTCCTTCGTCTTTCCTGCTGATATCAGTGGTGTCTTCTTCGAAACGTCCGAAAAGGTTTTCAGTCCAGATCGTGATATAGGAGTGTAAAAGCTCCGCGAGCCGGTATCAGAAAGGGTGGCCTTTACGAAGTCGTTGAACTTGTCGTTTCCCTTGTCAACTGCTTCGAGCAGAGATGCTTGTACATCTGGTGGAGAGTGAAGCCCGGTGGAAATATTGATAAGCACGCCTTCCGGGTGTGATTCAACATCAAACGGATTTGTCATATTGTTAACAACATGGCTAGTCATAGCTTGGACGTGTTCTTCGTCGCGTTTCATGGCAGCTGGTCGCTCTTCTTCGTGCTTTTCTGTTTCTTTCCCTAATTGTCCATTTCGTTGTCTCATGATTGACGCGTACCTGCCCATAATCTGGCGTGTCAGAGTCCATCTTACCAGGGATGGCTGTTTCCGAGTTAAACCAATAACCCCACTGTCCCCTTTAGCATCTCGAATGATTGTTGTTTCCGTTCCCATGTCACTCCAGATGCCATTAAAGCGACCTGCTCTTCGTCTGACAGTGAACTGGCCCTCCTGAAACGCGGTCTTGATCTCCGGGGGTAGCTGCGCCATGTCCAGCAGGTAGAGTGGTGTCCATCGTGAGTAGTTGCTCCGGTTCGCAGCGAAGTAGTATGGAATCATCAAACGCGTGGTATGGAGATGCATCTGCCAATTTCCTTGGCGCTCAGCTCGGATGTTGAGCAGCATGATGCTTGCAGCATCTAGGAACATGTTCCAGTACCTAAACGTTGGCGACTCCTTACATGCCCATTCTACAAACAGGTCGAAGAGTGGAAACATATGCTGCTGGAACGCATTATGCAGTAATGTTACTGCATCTGATGATGACCTTCTATCAGCCTCAATCGAACCAAATGACACATGTGCTGCTTCCAACATCTGCTTAACATCATGTGGGATCTCTGTATCCATTTGGCTTGGACATTTCTCACTTGCGCACCATTCCAAAAATGAGGACAACCAAAATTGCATCAAACACTCATATGCTAGAGTGATACCTCTTACAGCCCGAAAGAATTGTTTCCCTGCCAACATTTGGTCAACTGTGTTCTCGGCATAAACATCAGAGTCTACAAGCAAGTCTTTCAGACCACCTGCGGCCCACAGTTTGCCAATGGACGCAATGAACGCGCACATGCCATGGAATCCACCCAGGCGTAGCACATTGGATTCAAGCTCTTGCGGTTTGGACCACTTTACTTGCTGAGCTATAGCATATAATTGCTGGTCCATCGTCTGTACACAATTCGACTGTCCAAGATGCTGTGTCATGTTTCGGCACTTTACCATTGTAGAATACACGGTGGACATGTCGGCTGGTGCTGCTTCTATTATGGGTGGGTATGCTGCAACGGTAGCCGTCTCTGACTTCTCCGACAGATTCGCGTTGAATCCTGTCCAAAACGGGATGTTCTGGACATCGGGAAGTGCGATATTCATCTCTAATGGTAGGCTGTTGCGTGTCATCATTCTTAGCATGACCCATGGTACATCAATGCGGTCTTGGTCATGACATTCACACGAGTTGATTAAATCAACTGCATTTGGAACTCTTGGTGGCTCTTTGCGCTGTTTTGGCTTATCAAACGGCAGGCATCCAGCAAGGATCGCGCGATTCTGGTCATTTATCTGCAACGCTCTATCACTTCCACGAGGAATTCGACGACCTTCTGTGATCGGGTGGTCCGCAGGTTGATGTTGAAACACGGCCCGTGCCATTGAGTGAAATGTATTCTTTCCGTCGATCGTCTCTGCATTTATATCAATGTTGTCATCACCTTCTTGAATAAGAGACCCCCCACTGTCAATCGGTATGATACCACATGGGACATACGCTGCTTCGTTTATCTTGGATACCTGGTCCTCAGCAACTGCAGTAGTGAACTTCCGTAAGTCATCATATGCCAAGCAGAAACCATGAGCATGAAGCGTGTCTATGATGGTACGTTTACCGTGTTCATGGTGAAGTTGTACAGCCAGGCCGAGATGAAGTGGGGTTATTAGTCTTCGACTATTATAGATCGCGCATTCGGCCATGGCTAGGCTTTTTCGTTTGACATTTACTGGCGCATCGTATTGCTGATCGGCTGAAGCGTACGCATTATCGTCGACAAGCCAAAGCATTGCTGTTGCTAGTAATGGTGGTACTAACTGCTCAGATGATTCTAGTGTAATTTCCGATGGATTTGGGTAGTCTTCCTTGTCTTCTAGACCCGCGATTTCTGATTTTAAAAAACCAACAGCCGCGTGCAGAGCAGATAGTTTATCTACATCTGACTATTGTATAGTATCAAAGGACGTGTCCAATTCTACTTGTGTTGCCTTTAACTCCTGCTTCATGTTGGTTGCTGCTCGAATAGCATCACCTAGAGTTATTGCACTGCTCAGTACTATGCTAGATTTACCTTGTCCACGTTGTGGCTGTATTACTATGCGATCACCGTAATACTTCTGAAGGTTGTGTTTCAATTTATCTGCTCGGAATTGTCTATTAGCGAATTCAGCGGGTAGTAGTGAGTTAAACTTATCACACATTAGGAATGCCTTTCCTTG
>JBEVXV010000002.1:0-3700 GCA_040505915.1 Sedimenticola sp.
CCACGGCATTCATGTGATACCTCCGTGAGACCTGGTGGATCTCAGGTAATAAAGAAATATAAAATGACAATAATTTGCTCTTAGATTAAGCCGACATGCATTTGAATGCCTGATACGAAGCAAAATGCGAAGCAATATACAAATATTATTTTTAAATGTCACAAATGAAAAATTGAGATGTGCTCTCAATGACTGACCACTAGAAACTGATTCCTTCAGGACTATTTGCATCGTCATAACTCTTTATGACACCTCATTGGTCAATTATACCACGTGTTTAAAACAACAAACATGACCATATTTGGAAAATACTGACCATCACATATCATTGTGTTACAATACCCGTCAGACTATAGAAATGCGTTTGCCGCTATATTTGCAAAACCGCGGCAAACTTTCATTCTATTTTCTTACTAATCATCAACACAATGATATTTGCCTTTTAGCGGTCACAGGTACCATAGAACCTACAAAGTAGGGGCAAAGGAGCCGATACCAAGTATACTTAAATCAATTATAATTTCAAACTTTGTGAAACATTCAATTTCATTTCCAAGGAATCTTTAACGTATCTGTCCTTACTAGAATCCCCTTTCCACCGCCCGTGCCTTTTCCAACATCTGTCATTCACATGATTGTTTGCTGCCAAACTAGCCCCACCAGCCCTCATACTGTGTAAACCTAGTTTTAAACCCGGTGCAACTTCCCCAAGCCGAGCCAAAATTACTTCCCTTGCCCTTGTATAGCTCAATGATTTGTCTTTATGAATTAGTTTTAGGGAAACGCCGGTTCTGAAAGCTGGTCGGAACAAGAAAACTTGCTCTCCTAATGCCAGAAATGTTATCTTCATATATCTTTGAAGCATTTTTACGGGACAACAATTTGTCCTGCCGACAGCAATCAGAACCTCGTTACCTTCCCTGTATTTGTCCGTTTTACTTTTGGGTAAATGAATACGCATGAACTCCGAATGTATCTCTATCTCGTCACATCTGATATGGCTAAGCTCATCGAATCTCAAAAATCCGGCAAATGCCAGCTAAATCATAGCTAAATCCCCGACGACCAATAGATCCACTGAATGAACATATTTTTCATACAAATCAGACAGCATGATGCTTGTCACTGGGTCTTTTCTATGTGTATGGTTTTTTGGCAGTCGTTTTGCAGATTCTAAAATGTTTGTTACATATGTGTTTTTGGTTGGATCACTCAGCCCATGTATACCATGGTACCACTTTAAACTATACACCACTGAAGCAACCGTGCACGATGATGCGCCACCGTCCAATAACTCTGTTAAATAAAGCGCTATGCATACCGGTTGCGCGGGTAATGCTGATATATTGTTATTTGAGCAATATTTGCTCCATTTGTTTAACGAATAACTGTACTTTTTAACCGTCTGTGTACCTCTGGATTGTAACAAATAGTCTCTCATTTTCCCACACAAAACGTCACTCTCAGGCGTCAGTCGGAGCCCCGCTGTTCGAAGATCGGCTTCTATCGATGCCTTTATATGGTCGCCTGTCGAATGCAAAAAGTTAACATGAGAACATCGTCGGTTATACATACTGCTCAGCCTGTACAGCCCCGTCTATGCAAAATTACTGCTGAGCCTATACTTCAGTAAAGTATATATTATGTTACTCATACATTTATTTTTAACGCTAGAATGTTAAATTTTAAATCTCTGCCATCAAAAATACCATTTGTTTCCCTTACCCCCGACTACGACGTGTGTACCACAATACCCCAAATTCTTAATTTCAGTGATACAGCGAGCGAAACTGCCCCACTGTGAAATAGCTGGCCAGTAAGGACTGGATTTCCATTCAGGTACAACAAGGGTACCAGAAGCCCCATCCCCCTGAAACTTTTCCACAACACGTAAAATCAGACTTGGCGGAGGGACAACCCAATTGTGAAGTTTCTGCCAATTTTGCTCAAATGCATCCACACCAGATGTACCCGGACACCACCATTTTGAATTGAACACCACACATTTGTTGTTTAAATTCGAGGCAAACCTATCTACATCGAATGGTCCCCATTCGACGTTCAAAACGGAAAATACATGTTCAGCAATCTGCCAATCGTCACAATCGTACGTTTTACTCAGCCTATCGGCTACCATGTTATCTGCCCTTGGCACCCATTTCGGGACAATCGCTATATTTTGGAAATCACATATTCCACGTATATCTACCGCGATATCCTGCAAATTTGCTTTTCTGCTACCTACCTTCAGAATGCTGCAAACGTTCTGGTTATCCGACAGCACACCCACCTTTTTTTCTGCCAACAAATCCGCATGATTAGAGACAATTCTGCGGACCGATTCCAGTTCCCTCCAAGTGGAACTTTTACCTCTTTCAGAAAGAGTCCAGGTTCCCATAACCTCAGATCCCTCAACAAGGGTGCTCTCACACAGAGCGTCAATATTTACCTCTAACTGAGGATGATCAGGGAGTGCCAGATAACCACCAAATCCCTCCCCAGACGCATCGCTATACATGATCGTGTCACATGCCGTATACGTCTCAAAATACATACCCTCATTATTCAGTTCTCTGCAATTTTGCTTCCAGAAAACCAGCTCATCAATAGCATTATCATCGAGCATCACGCTCGCCTGCCAACTGGCTCTTTGCAACAAGCAGCTATACATTCGCCTAGTTTTCAATCTGACTACTGCACCTACCGCATTTTGCAATGATCCTATTTGCACGATGATACAAGCCAGGAAACGAGCTTTCACTAAACCACAATTTTGTTTGCTCTGCTGAAGCATGTCATGTATGCAACATTCCAACCTTTGAATCCTGTCTTCCGTAGCTCGCAACTTACCTTCTGCCATATTCCAAACATAGCCAAGCCATACAGCTACCTGCGATGGCTCCCAGTGACATTTATCGTCTGCCAAAAGAAATCCAAATTCCATTATGCTGCCACGGATATACTCACTTAAAAAGTTTGCTGCCCTTTTAGTCGGCGCTCCACCAATACCGTCATCAAGAAACGTAACAATTCTGTGACCTTGCGATCTCCAATACTTTTAAAACCATTTCGCGGACCAATTTGCTAAATATAAAACCAGCTGTTGAAATTCCGAAAGGAAGACACAAAAATACGAAATAGCACAATACTCCGTCTATTACGTACTTAAACCCCAAAAACTCCGTGTCTGGTTCGAAAATGCTAATATGATGATACGCCGATTTCAAATCAAAGCAGAAAACATATTCATTTCGTTTAAATACATGCCGAGCCACAGAAATGTCCTCATATTTGAAACCAAACTTAAATAAACTCGGATTTATGTGTCTACAATCGAGCACTAATCTAGGCTTACCTTTCCTGTTGTAAGCTACCGTCAGCGGATTCACAACATACGGCTTTATACCGACCTGTCTTATACAGCTCTTAGCCAACAAATTCTTAACCTCAGACTCCACAAATTCAGGATTATCTCTGGCCGATTTGTTATTGCTAAGCTCTATACTGCCAGGAGTGTATTTCATAGGAAGTTTATAACCCTTTTTTATGACATCTAAAATATACCTGTTAGCACCAACTGCATCCCATTTCTCATAGCACCTTTGTAACCTACCTACAGGTGACTCCACGCTCACGGGGTGATCGTTGACCTCCACGAGCTGGCTACCTTCGCTTGACAGCGATTTACCTCTATCGCTTA
>JBEVXV010000003.1:0-2563 GCA_040505915.1 Sedimenticola sp.
TCCGAAGCTAGTTACCTTTCCGCGAGAGTTTGCATCCTCAGTGCGGAATCGATGCTTCAGATCTTTGCCCTAAATGCGGCGAATGCTGAGGTTGAGGTTACATGGGAGTTTGGCCCTATTGTCCATGCTGGTTGGGTTCAACGTGAAGTATTCCGGGCCGGCGCGCTGCAAAAGCAAAAAGTTCTGATCGCAACTGAGGGTACATCAGACGCACGCATCATTCGGCGGGCACTCGATGTCCTACGCCCGGACGTGGCAGATTTTTTCAATTTCGTGGATGTCGATGAGCGTCATCCTTTCTGGGGAACCGGCAATCTCGTCAAATTCGCAGAGGGACTTTTACGAATCGAGGTTCTCAACCAGGTCTTATTCGTTTTCGATAACGACGCAGAAGGCGTTGACGCTTTTCGCAAGCTTAAAAAATTGAACCCTCCTGCCAACATGAGAGCGATGCTCCTGCCTGATCTTGAGGAATTTAGGGAGTTTGTAGCTCTCGGGCCTGAAGGCGTAAACATTTCTAATATCAATGGGCGGGCCGCCGCGATTGAGTGCTATCTTGACCTTCGTTTAGAACAATATCCCCCCGCTCAGGTCACATGGAGTAACTTCAAAAAGGATATCGACGCATGGCATGGAGTGCTGGATTTTAAAGAATCCTATTCAAAGCATTTTTACGGGCAGTCCGACGACCTGCTGCGAAGCGGTAATTACGATGTATCTAAGCTATTAAAATTAATAGATGCGCTGATCCGAGAGACTGGATTGGTGACCCCAGTTATTTGAGGAGATCCCCTTTGTTTTACATATTGCAGAAAAGGGGCCAGGGTCGATTTAATTTCGAGGCTTTGAACTAAAATGACGTAATCGCCTAACAAAAAGCTCAACCCGGCCGTATAAAGCGGCACCTTTTTTGAAAAAAACGCAAAAAAACCGCCACTTCATACGGCCGGTTAGCTTAACGTTATACGAAAATAAAAAGTCGATGAAATCAGAATCATCTAAGAATATTGACGAAATAATTACCAAAGGTGCAAAAGCTATTCTTAAGGAAAGAGGCTTTAAGAAGAATGGGCGTAGCTTTTAGAAGCTATGGGGTCAAATCTAGTAATATAGCGCTAATATCTTTTGCCAGTTTTTTTTGATCCTGTATTTTCAATCTGATATTTCGAATAGCACTCCCTGCACTGGCGTAATTGGCTAATCCAAATCTCTCCGCTATTTCCGCCAGTGTCATACCAGCCACTTCCTGGCACAAATACATGGCCACTGGGCGAGCAGGTGATGTAACACTTCGGCCTCGCTTCGATTGCCACAGAGCTGCCCCTTCCTCCCCATAATACGCAGCCGTTACATCAATTACGGTGACAGTTTACTAAATACACTTAACATGTCACTCCGGCACCGTGTCACGATTGCCCCGTATAGTTATTCCCGGCCACCCGCACCACGTCACGCAACGTGGAAACCGTCGTGAGAAAGTCTTCTTTAAAGACGGGGACTACGCGCCTTACAAGAATCTATTGAGCGAAGCAGCACAAAAGGCCAAAACGGAAATCTGGGGCTACTGCCTGATGCCTAATCATTATTTATGTGGAGCTCCACATAAATAATGTAATGTGAAGTTTATAATTATGTGAAGTAGATAGTATCAATCTGCACTATTGTGGGTGTTTTCGCCGCTCGCACGGTTATTCACTTCACATAATTTGAGTTCCTTATCCGGCGTGTTCAGCCGCTGAACAGTGCTTGATGTCACATGGCAGGGGTGGTGGCGGACATACAGAAGGGTAATTCGGGATTTTTGGGTACACCAAGACTCACAATTATGTGCAGCAATAATGATGGGTTGCCAAGATAATACTAATGAAATCAATGGCAAGACAACACCTACTGCACATAATTTAGAACTACACATTACACGTCCACCTCATAACAGAGCCCTCCGATGAAGACGGGCTCCGTCGCACTTTTGCCGATGCACACCGCCGTTATACCGGCTATATCAATGCCCGCATGAGTGTGACCGGCCATTTATGGCAGGGGCGCTTTGGTTCAGTGGTGATGGACGAAGAGCACCTGGCCCATGCGGTGCGGTATATTTCACACAATCCCGTTCGCGCAAAGCTCGTTCGGAGAGTACAGGATTGGCCGTGGTCGAGTGCCACTGCGCACCACCTATCAGGAAAAGACGACGAACTGGTGAAGGTTGCACCTGTTCTGGAGCGATATGGAGATTTTTTCGACTTCCTCGGTCAGGGTACGGACGATACTACGGCCTTCAATATGCTCCGCCGTTCAGAAACAACAGGCCGACCATTGGGTAGCGAAGAATGGATCGAAAAGCTTGAGAAACAGACAGACAGGATACTGAAAACGCAAAAACGTGGCCCCAAAAGGAATAGCAGGGATGATAATTAAGTGTATTTAGTAAACTGCCACCGTAATGGGTAATGCGTGTCACCGTAATGCGGCGGCAAAGCTCACCGTTAGGCTAAAAAACAAAATCTTGCGGAATGATACTGCGTGCAGTATCATTAAAGAGTGAGCAAGAGCGAAAAAATGA
>JBEVXV010000004.1:0-2754 GCA_040505915.1 Sedimenticola sp.
ATGCTGATTTTCATGCCCCCTTATTTATCAAAATTATCGCCAGTGCAACAACAACCTTATGGCTCGCGCAATAATAACATCCCGGCTTGGGAGTCTCAGAATCCAGCACGGAACCAAGAATGGGGACTACATTTGCCTCAAGGCCCTCTCCTGCCGTTTCAGAATCGCCGCCACTCACAGCATGCCCCACCAGCTCCTTTTCGATAGCGTAGAGGGCGTACTCATTCTGCTCAATAGAGAATAAGCACCGTAGGCTCGAACTTCACAAGCTGACGGCAAAGCTCGGAACCGATGGATCCCCCGGCCCCGGTCACCATCACCGCCTTACCCGTGATATTGGCATGCAGCAATTTCGAATTGGGTGCTACCGCATCACGCCCCAAGAGATCCTCAATTGTGACCTCACGAATGTCCTCCACCTTCAACCGACCTTGGGCCATCTCCGCAACCCCGGGGAGCGTGCGAACATGGACGGGGTAGGGTTCCAGCTGGGTAATGATCTCATGGCGGCGGGAGCGGGAGGTCGAAGGCATGGCAAGCAAAACCTCGTCTACCTCTCCATCTTCAACCAGCCGCCCGAGATGGGAAAAAGGATGCACCCGAAGGGCATTGATATGGCGATTATTGAGCTCCGGATCATCATCGATGAAGGCTACAGGACGAAACTCTCTGCTATAGCTCAACGCCGTTGCCAGCTGTACCCCGGCAGAACCCGCACCATAGATCGCAACCTTGATCCTTCCACGCATATCGTCAGTGGCAGTGGCAGTGGCAGTGGCAGTGGCAGTGGCAGTGGCAGTGGCAGTGGCAGTAAGCATGCCGGCAAACCACCAGCGGGCCACCATACGGCTACCGCCGATCAACAGAATGGCCACCACCCAGTTCATCACGGTCACTGAGCGCGGCACGCCCTGCACACCGCTGAGCAGTACCAACAGGGCCCATAACAGAGCATAGAGTGTTACCGCCTGCAAAACAGCCCACAAGGCGTGGAAACCGATATAGCGGATAATCGCCCGATACAGGCCAAAACGGATGAATATGGGTACCGCAACAAATGGGGCGCTGACAAATAACCATGCGATACCCTGATTGGTCAGATACAGCTCACCCAATCACATGGAGAAGGCGGACCAGAGCGCAATAAGCAGCATCATGGTATCGGCGATGGCCATGACCCCCCGTTTATGGATCAGAGGAAGAGTGGAAAACCACCTTGTAATACCCTGTATCGTCATGATGCTCTATCCATGAACTTAAATCCTACTCCCGCTCAACCAGACATGGATCATACGTTACCAAATACCCGCCCTTTTGCACGACCATTGCGCAACACAAGGAAAGCCTGCATTTGGCAGCTTAACCTTGCAATTCATGGAGCCTGCATCCATAATTGCAAAGATGGTAAATCGCGGACTCACCCCAAAACTCACAGAAAGGATTGCCCAAACACCAGCTGTGGCACTGCTCGGTCCACGCCAGGTAGGGAAGACAACGCTGGCTCTCGAAGTTGGGCAGTCATACAATGCGCACTATCTTGATCTTGAGTCGGAGCGAGACCGAGCCAAGCTGGCGCAGCCCGAGCTCTACCTGACAGACCACCAGGACAAGCTGGTTATTCTCGACGAAGTTCATCGAGCGCCAGGGCTCTTTCCTGTCCTGCGTGGCCTGATCGACCAGGCACGTCGAGCCGGTCGCACGGCGAGCCAATATCTGCTATTGGGCTCAGCTTCCCTGGATCTGCTCAAACAATCCGGAGAAAGTCTGGCGGGGCGCATCAGTTATCTCGAACTTGCGCCCTTCAATGTGCTGGAAACGCCCCACATAGCCATGGATCAACTGTGGCTGCGCGGGGGGTTTCCAGACAGTCTGCTTGCAACCGATACCGAATGCAGCTTGCGCTGGCGACGTGACTTTATCCGCACCTATCTGGAACGTGACATTCCACAGTTTGGCAAGCGTATTGCTGCCGAAGCATTGCGCAGACTCTGGACTATGTTGGCACACCATCAGGGTGGATTACTCAACACCACCCAGTTTGCCCGCAACCTTGGGGTTGATGTCAAAACAGCCGCCAGCTACCTCGACCTGCTGGTCGACCTACTCATCGTGCGGCGCCTGCCGGCCTGGCATGCCAACATCGGCAAACGCCTGGTCAAGTCACCCAAAATATTCATACGGGACAGCGGACTTGTGCATGCATTGCTCGACCTTGCCGACAAGGAGGCCCTGTTGGCACACCCGGTCGTTGGGCAGAGCTGGGAATGTTTCGTCATCGAAAACCTGCTGGCCTGTGCGGCGGATCGCGCGCAGGGATATTTCTACCGAACCAGTGGTGGCGCCGAAATAGACTTGCTACTCACCTGGCCTGATGGCAGCCTGTGGGCAGTGGAAATCAAGCGCAGCCTCACCCCCAAAGTCGAACGCGGTTTTCATGCAGCCTGCGAAGATTTAGCACCAGCATACAAATTTGTGGTCTATCCCGGCCAGGAGCGTTACCGAATCTCTGCGGATATCGAAGCCATCCCATTGGATCAACTGGCATCGTTGTTGAGCAAGGAGTAGATACCACCTGCGCCCTAGGATGGATGACCGGTTTCACTAGAGTGCAAACTAACGCAGCGAGATATATCATCCAGCGCCGCATCACTTATAACTTGCCCCTTGCTACTCAAATAACCACAACAAGGAAAGCCTGCCCCCTCAGCCCACGTCTATAGATCCGCCAAAGACAACCCGGCAAACTGGACACTA
>JBEVXV010000005.1:0-6367 GCA_040505915.1 Sedimenticola sp.
TAATCCTTAAGTATTATTATTTATTACCATGCTTGTACTATATAAGAAATAAATATTGTTTAAACTAAGATACCGCACATAATTCCACGACAAGTCTTGTCGTGCCGGGTCTCCCATCCACTGATGTAAATATGAATCGGCCAATCAACCAGCAGAATTTCTACTCTGCGACAGAAAACAAATCCTACAAGCTCAACAAGCGAAACGCCTTATCCAAAAAGCTCACTGGCTGTTTTACGGAACACATGACACATGAAATGAAAGGGAAAAATCTGGTTATAAAATTTAGCACGTCCAGCTATGAATTTGCCAAGTATACGCTGTTGGAAATCTTACAAACAGAGGTGTTTGTCTCCCAGTATGCCTACTCAGCAGAACAGGCAGTTGACCAAAATAATGACGAAGTCGAAATGAGGATAAAAATTCTAAACAAGAGGAAAGACGGACATCCAGGTTCAACACTGAAAGTTACGGTAAAATGCTACCACACTACATCCCTAATGATGGTGAACGGGAATAAAGTAGACTCATTTGTTCATGATATTCTCCCAGTACTACAAGATAAGATGAAACAACAATGTACAATGCTTAATTCCATGAATAGAAGTGTAGAATCAGTTATCACCCAATCTGACCATATTAAGTATGACAATGGAGGGACGGTTCATCAGGCTGCTTTACCTAGCTCTGCCGTACATGATAGTCATCGTAACCATAGTAACACAAATTATGAAACAGGCTTATCATCCACTACAGATGGGAGGAACGACCAGTCTATGGAGGGGGAAAGTTATACCTGTCCAATATGTGAAGAAACAGCAGGGTTGGGCACGATAGGTTGTGACGAATGTAACACCTGGTTCCATTATAACTGCGTTGGCCTCTCGCCAAAAGAAGTGGGGAAGATACAGGAGAATGTTCCATACATATGTGAAAGCTGTAATAACAATGTATTATACGGTGACAATATCCATTCATCCCAAGTGACTGTAAACAACACAACGTCCCATACTAGCAGCAGTGTGAACCACAGACAAGACATCTTAGACCAAACAAATCCAAAATGTGAAGTCCAGGGTCCAACTACACAGGACGAACAGAGGAACGTAGTCCATATGCCACAACTGACAAACTGTCCAGCCAGACAAGATGTCTCAGACCAAACAAATCCAAAATGTGTAGTCCAGGGTCCAACTTTACAGGACGTACAGAAGAACGTAGTCCAGGGGCCACAACTGACAAACCGTCCAGCCATTGAACATAATATGGAAAGAGAGGAAGCCATTCTGAAAACCCCATTCCACACAAACCATATCATCAATAGACCGGATATCCATGTACAGGGTGCTCCACAGGCAAACGGGACCAATTTTATACGGAATGAAATACATACAATCCAAACTAACAACGACTTAGTGAAAAATGTAAAAACCACAACCAGTCGATCAAACCAGCGTAAAAAGCAGGACTCGGAACAAAGTAAGAAAGAGATGGAACAACAGAAAAGTGAATTGGAACAAAAACAATATATAATAAATCTTGAAAGGAAATTAAAAGAGATGGAAAAAACTATAACGTTATTCCAGAAAAGAGATACATTTTGTAAAGACCCAGTACATCCACCGGAACAGGATCCACCCCGGACGGGTACCGGCGTTCGAGATAGTTCTACATATTCGGGACAACATACTACTACTCACCAGGAACAACAAATGGGAAATACACACGGAGATAATCCAAGACCAAACCACGAGATATTAATGGAACATATCCGGAGGATAGAAAACCAAAACATGGAGACAATATTACGTCAGCTGGAAATTACGACCATGCAAAACTTCAATATGTTCAGTAACTATAACTCGCAACTTAATTTTCAACTACAACAACAAGCCAACACGCTACATAATTTTCAAGCTACGCAAAACTATCATCATCCAATGAGGATACAACATCCATACATCATTCCGGGATACCAGCCGCTAGTCCAGCCGATGCAGGGACAGTATATACATCCGCATGTTCCGACATTTCAGTATCATATGAACGGCCCTCACATGGGTCCGAGACCAATTCCAGTAATTACCCGCCCACAAACAGGTTACTATATGAACATGACGAAGCAGAATGAACAGCGCCACTACAACCCTATGCGGACAGCTCCAACAAGTCAACACGTACAGCAACCTGGTCCTGTACCGACGAAAATCCATCCAACAACTACCGACAGTAGGCAAGTGGTGAAAGATCCGAAAGATTCATGCGAAGTCAATGGTCCAGTAACAACTCTGCCAGGGCAGTACAGCCAAAGTAGCACAAAACAAAATTTTACAGAGCATATCGACTTAACCGAGGACAGTCAGCCAAGCGGTAAACTTATTGATTTAGTCGGGGAACCAGAAATCCCAGTCGAACCAACGCAGAACAGCACCATAGATGAAAGTCGAAGCGACGTATCCACACAACATGTTTCGAACGTCAGTCCGGATGAATCCGAAAAGGACAACACTGTAGTTACAGATCAGTCAGATCAGTCAACAGAGGAACTAGCCCCCAGTAATCACCTGAATGACATCTCTGAATCTACACGGCCGCCATTGAAGCATTTTTTACGGGTACCGAGCCTCAGCGGAAAACCACCAGAAAGAATGAGACGGGAATCAACACTACTAGAAGTGACAAGACTCTAACCATACTTAGCTACAATATTGAGGGAGTTAAGGGCAACTGTGCTTCATTAATTGAATTAGCTAGACAGGAGAAAATAGTATGTTTACAGGAAACCTGGCTATGGACTTATGAATCGGATACTATAAACAATATTATACCTAATTATGACTCATTCGTCCGGTGTGATGATCTAAATGAGAATATCTCCAATTTTCAAGCTCCACGCGGAAAAGCGGGCGTCGCCATTTTATGGCCGGCAAAATGGTCGCAGTATGTCAAGCGGTTGGAGGATGGAAATGATAGAATCATAGGGATTGAAATGAACTTACCGGATGATGATATTTGCATTTTTAATGCGTACCTACCGACTTTAAATCTACCTTCGTCAAAGGAAAAGTATGATGAACATATGGACATATTACACAATATTGTACAGAAATACTCAGCTACTCATAAAGTAATACTATGTGGTGACATGAATGGAACTCTAGTACCCACTCGGACAAACCCACATGACATTAAGCTTCGAAGCTTTGTGCAAGAACACGGACTTACATCATCACATAATGACAACAAGCCAACCTTCCATGGACATGGGGGCGGGAAGTCTCAAATAGATTATATTTTGTCGACCGATGAAAAACTCGTCCAGAAGACCAAAATACCGGATCATACCGCAACAAACTTATCCTCACATGTTCCAATCTACGCAGACCTGAATATGGAGGTTCCTCTCTTACAGAAGACGAACAGAAATAAACAGAATGTGAAGCCAAAGTATAAAATGTTTTGGGACAGAACCGACAAAGGTGAATACCAGGATGCTCTACTTGAATTAATTAATAGAATGAAAACGACGAACAGCGCCGACGGATACGTCAAACAGCTAATATCAGCACTGAACAAAGCCAGTCGGATCACCGTACCAAGGAAAGTTACCAAACTGAATGGACCAAAATTTAAGCTATCACCAAATGTGAAAGAACTTGAGTACCAATGTAAACTCAGTCATTACGAGTGGAAATGTGCTGGATCGCCAGGGTCAGAACATCCAAGTACAATACGGAAAAAGACAGCTAAATACAGTGTGCGGAAACAGATCAGACGGGAGTTTGCTACAGCTAGAGATGAATTTTATAATGACATATTAAACAATCCCACAGACAAACACTTTTATACCCTGATACGCAGAAGTCAATCTATAACAACTCGTCGCACTCCCAGCATCTTGGTCGGAGGAGAGGACATTACAGATGGCACGATACAAAGAAACGCGTTTGCGGCCTTCTATGAGGATCTGTCGGTACCAAAGGACCACCCAAACTTTGATGAAGAATTCCTAACAACTACCCAACTTCAATTAGACCTCATTCAGCAGATCAATGAACATATAATGAAAGACGAGCCACTGGTCCCCTTCGCCGAGGAAGAAGTCGGCAGAGCCATTCGGAGCCTGAACTCGGGTAAATCACAGGATGAATCCAATCTCACAGCAGAACACCTGAAATTTGCGGGGCCTATTGTACTTCCCTGCATTGTAACAATCTTTAACATGATATTAGAGACAAAAACAATACCCGACGTGTTCAAATCCGGAGTATTAACACCAATTCACAAGAAAGGCAAAGACGCTCGACTCGTCGACAATTACAGAGGCATAACTGTGACGTCTGTCTTGGGTAAACTATTTGAAGCCACCATTCTTCACCGACTGAAAGCACTAAACGACAACCAGAGCCAACTACAATACGGGTTTACAAAAGGATTATCCCCCTCTTTAGCAGCTCTACTATTGTCAGAAGCAGCAGGTGAATCCTCACATGAAGGAGATCCATTGTATATAGCAACCCTTGATACACAAAAGGCGTTCGATGTGGTACACCACCAAGTGCTGATGAAAAAACTCTACGAACAGGGCATTAGTAGCCATATGTGGACAATCATACAATCAATGTACAGTGGTCTTACTGCGAAAGTAAAATGGGAAGGAGACATTAGCTCAGCTTTCAGCATTTCTCAAGGCGTCCGGCAAGGCGGGATTCTCTCAACTCACCTGTACAAAACCTACATCAACGACCTACTATTAGAACTAGAAGAACGCAACTTGGGCACCGACATTGGCACAACATACATAGGCTGTCCAACTTGTGCGGACGACGTCCTGCTCATAACTAGAGATCCGGGCGAACTACAGACAATGCTATCATTGGCATATACTTACTCGCAAGAGATGAGATACCATATACACCCCCAGAAAAGTACCATTATCATGAAGGAACCCAGGAGAGGAACAGTGAGCCGACTTTTAGAGTGGCACATTGGCGATACTGAAATAGAACCGGTGGAAAGTACCACACATCTCGGACTGAAACGAGCGTCAAAAGACGAGAACAACATCAATATATCAGACAGAATCAGCCTAGCTCGTAGAACCCTATATGCCCTTATGCGTACTGGCGTACATGGCTCCAACGGGCTCAACCCGATGGTCTCGTACAGGATATACCGTACTTACGTAATTCCGCGGTTGCTCTACAACCTAGAAGTTTTATCACTGAACATGACACAAATGAAGAAATTGGAACGGTTTCACATCGATATACTGAAGAAATTACAGTCTTTACCTCAGACAGCTACATCAGCAGTATTGCTACTACTGGGCGCGATACCGATAGAGGCAGAAATTCACAAGAGGCAGCTCAGTTTACTATTCACGACCATCAATTCTAAACATGACAAATTAAATGAACTTATGTATAGACAATCAATCATGGGGAATGAAAACAGCTTCTTCTGTAGAGTGGAGAGAACATTGGCCCAATACAATCTACCACCACTGAACGAGATATCCAAAGGAAACTACAGCAAAGAAACCTGGAAATCAACTACAAAAGCAGCGGTTGAATCATACTGGACCAATGAACTGTCGAATGTAGCCCACGAGAAATCAACTCTTAAAAACTGTAATGTGAAATCGTTGGAAGTAGGGAAAAGTCATTTGGTTTGGAAAGCTGTAAACTCAAACACAACAGACGTAAAAAGGGGAATCATTAAAGCTCGTATGCTAACTGGAACATATCTCCTCCAAACCAACAAAGCAAAATTCAATAAATACGAAGTGGACGCTACATGTCCTCTATGTAGACTGGAACCGGAAGACATTTCGCATATGCTGACCAGATGCCCAGCACTACACCAGTCAAGGGTAAATGCCATAACTGACCTACGACAGTACATCACCGAACACCACGGCCCAGTGGGATGGTCAGCAGTGTCGTCGAGGTCCGCGTTAACCTCACTTATTATTGACTGCGGAACAATGCAGAACCAGGATGTACTCCCTCTCACACATCAAGATGAGACAGCGATTGAAAGTATTACCAGAAGACTGTGTTACAAGCTGCACGTCAACAGGCTTCAAAAATATAAGCAATTAAATTAAATATAATATAAAATGGCCGTTACCCTAATTTAACCAGTGCCAGTGTCTTTAAATATTTGCCAGTGTACAGCGTATATATTCACCAACAACGCGAGTAACTCAATGTCACAGGATTTTCCTGGTGCGCCTCTGACAGGCGGGATCTACAACTATAGAAGAAGAAGAAGATGCAATCGGAACTCCTCGTATATTATCATCAGAGCATGCTGTCTGTTTCCCGGTCTCGGTGAATTTCAGCTAACTGGTTCCTGGCTG
>JBEVXV010000006.1:0-6932 GCA_040505915.1 Sedimenticola sp.
GTACTTCCGGTGGTGATGACATCATCTACCAGCGCAACGTGGTTAGCCACTAGCTGCTCTGCTACTGAAAAAGCCCCCCTGATATTGCGTTTACGCTCCTTTCTCTCCAGTTCGGTTTGAGGTGTTGTCGACTTGATGCGCTGGCAGCTGTTGAAATCGATTGGAATATTGAAGCGGCGTGCCAGCGGGCGGGCTATCTCCAGCGCTTGGTTGTAGCCGCGACTGCTCAGGCGCTTGGGGTGCAGCGGGACAGGAATGATCAGCTCTGGCAAGTTATCCTGGTGATAGTCGATGAAATCCCCCATCAGTTGTGACAGCCCCTCTCTGATGTGGAGTTTGCTGTTGAATTTCAGCTGACTGATCAGGCGACTGGAGGGTGGGGTGTAGTGCAAGGGGGTGAGGCAGCGGTCGAAGTGGGGTGGGGCTTTTTGGCAAGCCCCACAGAGACCTTTGCTGGGTGCCTGGGGTGGTAGGGGCAGGGCGCATCGATGACAGAAGTGAAGGTTGTAGGGCAGCTCCAGCAGGCAGTTACCACAAAATCCTGGCTGCTCAATCTCCCTCGCCCCACACAGCAGGCAGCTCTCAGGGTAGAGGGTGGATAGTATAGAAATTAGTCGTTTGTAAACCATTGAAGTCCTTTTCGGTTGACAGCTACTGCTCAATCATTACTATGGGCGCCTCGTGCAATTATAGCAATCAAACCGAGGAAAACCCCATGAGTGGCGCTGCCGTGAGACATGATTGGTCCCAGAGCGAGATCGAGGCCTTGTTGAATCTCCCTTTTAACGATCTGATGTTTCGGGCACAGACGATTCACCGTGAGCACTTTGATCCCAATCAGGTACAGGTGAGCACCCTGCTCAGTATCAAGACCGGCGCCTGCTCGGAAGATTGCGGCTACTGCTCCCAGAGTGCCAAGAGTGCTTCTGACCTGGAGAAAGAGAAGCTGCTACCTCTGGATGAGGTGAAACGATCAGCGCAGGAGGCGAAGGAGAAAGGTGCAACACGCTTCTGCATGGGAGCCGCCTGGCGCAATCCCACCGATAAAAATCTTGAGCGTGTGATTGAGATGATCCATACGGTACACGGCCTGGGCATGGAGACCTGCGTTACTCTGGGTATGCTGACCAAGGAGCAGGCGCTGAAACTGAAAGATGCCGGGCTAGATTACTACAACCACAACCTCGATACCTCTCCCGAGTATTACGGTAACGTCATTACCACCCGCACCTTTCAGGATCGCCTTGACACTTTGGAGTATGTGCGCGATCAGGGTATTAATGTCTGCTCCGGCGGTATCCTGGGGATGGGTGAGTCGCGCACTGATCGGGCCTCTATGCTGCGTGAACTGAGTAACCTGCCCAAACACCCGGAGTCGGTGCCGATCAATATGCTGGTGCAGGTGGAAGGGACCCCCCTGTTTGGTAGCGATGAGCTCGACTCTTTTGAATTTGTTCGCACCATTGCCGTAACACGTATTTTGATGCCCACCTCTTATGTACGTCTCTCCGCAGGTCGCACCGAAATGAACGATGAGATGCAGGCGCTCTGTTTTATGGCCGGTGCCAACTCCATGTTCTACGGTGAACGACTGCTGACGACTGATAACCCCGAAGCCGATGCCGACAAAAAACTGTTCGAGCGTCTTGGGCTGCGCTTTGAAGAGAGCGTGGAGTTGCAAGCCACCGAGAAGGAGTGCCGTAGCAAGCGCGAAGTGCGGTTGGCGGCGGAGTTTGGTTGAGGGTGCTGTTATAAAGGGTGGCGATTTGCACTTCCCCTGTTGAGGGACGCCGTAAACCCATCCCTGGGGGCTTGGCTGCGGCATCCCTGCCGCAGACACCCTCGACAGGGGAAGCGCAAATCGCTCTTTTATCTCGTGAGTGTTCTATCACACCCTCATCGGTGAGGGTTGGGTGGTGAGGCAGTAGGGTGGATAAGCGGTGCGCATCCACCTTTTATGCTTGAATCTGGTGGGTGTGCTCTGCTTATCCACCCTACGCTTTTCAAATATACCGTAGTCAAACAGTTGAATTTTTTTTAGTAATGAAACCACTCCAACCTGAACTGGATCGACGCAAGCGGCAGCACCTCTACCGCAGCCGCAGGGTCTCATCAAGCCCGCAGGGAGCGGAGATGCTGCTGGACGGGCGTTCGCTGCTCAACTTCTGTAGCAACGACTATCTGGGTCTTGCTAATCACCCCAAGCTGGTCGATGCACTTAAAGCAGGTGCTGAGAAGTACGGTATGGGCAGCGGAGCCGCCCATCTGGTCAACGGACACACGGTTGCCCACCACGCTCTGGAAGAGGAGCTGGCGGAGTTTACCCATCGTCCCCGAGCACTGCTCTTCTCTACCGGTTATATGGCCAATCAGGGGGTGATTACCTCACTGTTGGGTCGCAAGGATACGATCTATGAAGACCGCTATAATCACGCCTCTCTGATCGATGGTGGACTCCTGTCTCGGGCTCACTTAAAGCGTTTCACCCACTGTGATACAGCGGTGTTGGAGAAGCAGATGGCGGGGCAGCGTGACGGCGAGGCGTTGGTGGCCACCGATGGAGTCTTCAGCATGGATGGTGATATAGCGCCCCTGCGGTCGATGTCCCGACTCTGCCGTGAAAGGGGTGCCTGGCTGATGGTGGATGATGCCCATGGTTTGGGTGTGCTAGGCCATCATGGCGGTGGTTCGCTGGAGCACTACAACCTGGGCGTGGAAGAGGTGCCGATATTGATGGGTACTCTGGGTAAGGGGCTGGGCTCTTTCGGTGCCTTTGTTGCGGGTAGTGAGGAGTTGATCGAAACCCTGATCCAGCAGGCGCGCAGCTATATCTTCACAACCGCCACCCCCCCGGCCGTGGCGGAGGCGACCCGTGCCGCACTGCGCCTGGCCCGGGAGGAGAGTTGGCGGCGTGAAAAGCTCGCTGAACTGATCACTCTTTTCCGCCGGGGTGCAGAGCAGGTGGGTCTGCCGCTGCTGGTATCGGAGACACCCATTCAGCCGATTCTGGCCGGTTGCTCGGAACAGGCCGTTAAGTGGAGCAGCGCATTGGAGGCTGATGGATTGCTGGTTACCGCCATTCGCCCACCCACCGTACCCGAGGGAAGTGCCCGATTGCGGGTCACCCTCTCTGCCAGCCATACAGCTGAGCAAGTGGAGCGGTTACTTGGTGCGCTGGATAGGCTCAATATTCCAAGAACGGCTTGTGGTGTAACGGATGATGAGTAAGACAATTATGCAAAAACCTTACGTCAACCTATTTGCTAATAGCGATAGGAGCGGCACCCTCGCCGCGATGGACGTTGCGCAGGCATCGCCATACGCTATCGCTCCGGTGGCTGGGCTTCTGCATCGCAGTGACAGCGCTATTGCGCAGAGCTAAAAATTGAAATGAAACTTTCGACTGAAACCATTGGTAATGGCCCCGACCTGGTACTTCTCCATGGCTGGGGTATGAACGGCGCTGTCTGGGCACCGCTGATCGCTCACCTGACAAAGCATTTCCGCATCACTGTCATCGAACTGCCGGGCCATGGTGCAAGTGAGAGTGATGAATCACAGCCGCATTTTGACGCTTGGGTGGAGGCCTGCCTGGATGCCGCCCCCGAACAGGCTGTCTGGATCGGTTGGTCACTGGGTGGTCAGTTGGCACAGCAGGCCGCCGTGAAGGCCCCGGATCGAGTGAAACAGTTGGTGCTGATCACCAGCAGCCCTCGATTTGTTAAGGGAGATGGCTGGGTTCACGCCATGGATAAGGCTGTACTAAAGCTGTTTGCCAAAGCCCTGGTAAAGGATCATGCCCAGGCACTGGGGCGTTTTCTCTCACTACAGGTGCAGGGTGATGAGAGTGCGCGCGATACCTTACGCACCCTGCGTCATGACATCTCAGCGAGGCCTGAGCCCAATGCCCAGGCGCTGGAGCAAGGGTTGGATATGCTGTTGACGGTTGATCTCAGAGCGCAGCTCTCCTCTATCAGCTCTCCTGTGCTATGGCTACTGGGTGAACGGGACACTTTGACACCGGCTGCGGTGGCTGAAGATATCCGTTTACTGATGCCCGCAGCAGAGATTGAAGTTATTCACGGTGCGGCACATGCCCCCTTTCTTTCACACCCTGAAGCCAGCCTGAAGGCTATTGACCATTTTCTTGGAGAGGCCGATGAGTGACCGACAACACAGCATCGACAAGCAGCAGGTGCGTCTCGCCTTCTCCCGGGCGGCAGCACGTTATGATGAAGTGGCGGTGCTACAGCGTGAGATAGGTCAACGGATGATAGATCGCCTGGAGGTAGTCAAACTGCAGCCGGAGGTGATTCTGGATATCGGCGCCGGTACCGGCGTGGCCACTGCGGCGCTCTCAAAGCGCTATAAAAAGGCGAAAATAATCGCCCTGGATATCGCCCTTCCCATGCTACAGCAGGCGCGCAAGCGCGGCTCCTGGCTACGCCGTCCCCACTGTCTCTGTGGCGATTTTGAACAGCTGCCTCTGGCGGACAAGAGTGTCGATTTTATCTACTCCAACGCCGCTATCCAGTGGAGTAATGATCTGGATGCTACATTCCGGGAGTTCAGACGGGTATTGAAACCGGGTGGCCTGTTGATGTTCAGCTCTTTTGGCCCGGATACATTGAAGGAGTTGCGTGCTGCCTGGTCTGCCGCCGACGGCCACAGCCACGTCAGCACCTTTATCGATATGCACGATGTGGGCGATGCCTTGATGCGTGCACACTTTGCCGACCCGGTGATGGATATAGACCGCATGACCCTGACCTATCAGGATGTTACCGCCTTGATGCATGACCTCAAACTGCTGGGGGCGCATAATGTCACCAGTGACCGCCACAAAGGGTTGACCGGAAAAGGGCGGCTGCAGGCGATGCAGCAGGCCTATGAGCAGTTCCGTTGTGACGGGCTGATACCTGCCAGCTATGAAGTGGTTTTTGGCCACGCCTGGGTGCCGGATAAAGAGCAGGAGGAGCGCAGCATTGAAGTACCGTTTGATAGGCTGGGGCGTATATGAGTTCGTTAGTTACCATGTATCATAACTACTTTATTACCGGTACTGATACCGACTGCGGCAAGACTGAGATTACCCTGGGGTTGATGCAAGGGCTGCAAGATCGGGGCATTTCGGTGCTGGGTATGAAGCCTGTCGCTTCGGGGGCGGTGACCACTGCCTATGGACCGCGCAATGATGACGCCGTGCGTATCCGGCAGCAGGCATCGGAGATGGTTGATTATGATCTGGTGAATCCTTTTGCCTATGCACCACCCATTGCCCCCCATCTGGCCGCTGAGCAGGTTGGTCGCGAGATCGATTTTTGGCAGATACGCGCCTGCTATCAGGCTTTGTCACTCAAGGCAGAGAGTGTCATTGTTGAGGGCGTTGGCGGCTGGCGGGTGCCTCTGGGCAAGGACCAGGCGCTCTCCGATCTGGCAGAAATCCTGCAGCTGCCGGTAATACTGGTGGTGGGCTTAAAGCTGGGTTGTATCAATCATGCCATACTGACCGCTGAGTCTATCAAGTCATCGGGGTTGAGATTGGCGGGCTGGGTTGCCAATGTGGTCGATGAAGCGATGCTGGAACCCGAAGCTAATATTGAGACACTGAAGCAGCATATAGATGCCCCCCTGCTAGGATTTGTGCCGAGGCTGGAGGAGCCAACTCCCCAGGCGGTGGCCAGCTGCTTGATCTTGTGATGCGATACCCTACCACTCAATCCGCTCAACACCATCAAAGCTCAGCTCGGAACCATCGGCAAAGGTGACTACGCCGCTGGTATCGGGGTTTAACGACAGGGCATGATCGGCAATATCGTACTGCACCTGCTCGCCATCCACTTCAATGACCCAGGGATTGTCAGGGTCATTTCCGGGCGCGACATCGGCATTGAGCTGTATGACATCTGTCCAGCCCTCACCGTTGCCACCTGAGAAGTAGTCAGAACCATCAACGATCTCTGCGGTAAAGGTATCGTTGCCTTCACCCCCTTCTGCGGTGTCTTTGCCTTCACTGGCAACGAAGGTGTCATCACCTTTCCCCCCATCCATGGTGTCTTTACCCGATCCCGCATAGAGGATGTCGTCTCCCTCTCCACCTTTCAGTTCGTCATTGCCTGCGCCACCTACTAAAAGGTCATTACCATCATCGCCTTCCAGTTCGTCATTGCCATCCCCTCCTTTTAGTACATCGTCCCCTTCACCGCCATCCAGCTCATCATTGCCGCTACCGCCCGAGAGGATATCATTACCTTCTCCACCATCGATGTCATCGTTACCCTTCTCCCCGTAAAGTTCGTCATCTCCCTTGCCACCCTCTATCTCATCCTTGCCGTCCCCTCCCATGATAATGTCATCGCCTTGGCCGCCCTCAAGGTGGTCAGCTTGTTTACCGCCCTCCTGAGTGGCTATGGAGGCTTCATATACATCGGATACATGAATACTGACAGATTCGGTATAGGTGTTATCCCCTGAATCAGTCACCTGAACGCTAAGTGGGTGCATGGCACTGGATTCGAAGTCGATATCGGCGCCCTCTTTGACCATCAGTTTGTCACCGATAATTTCAAAGTGACCAGAGGCATCGCCTACTAGTTCGTAGCTGAACGTCTCCCCTGTATTCTGATCGGTTGACTGAAGGGTTGCCACCAGGGTGCCCCCAGCAGCATTTTCATCCACAGATGTATTGGAGAAACTGATGTCAGTGGGTGCCGTATTCTCTACTTCAATCACTGGGATTTCGGCGGTAACACTCTGGGATATACTTGTCTGAGCTCCACCTTCGGACTCGGTGCTGGTGGCGGTAACCGATAGGTCGAAGTCATCTACGCCTTCGGCGGGCACAGATAGACTCAAGCCGTCGAGTTGATCACTGCTCAGGCTCCAGCTGCCATCGCCATTGTCAGTGCCAGCAGAGAGGGTGGCCTCCTCGG
>JBEVXV010000007.1:0-3783 GCA_040505915.1 Sedimenticola sp.
GAAATGAGAGACTTTTTGCCATCAGCAGCAATTTATGGATACCCAGTCGATCCCTGAATAGCTGGTTCTGTTTACCATCACCATGCGTAGTATCACCGACTATGGGGTGAAAGATGTGCTTCATATGTTTGCGGATCTGGTGCATACGACCGGTGAGGGGGGTGATCTCCAGCAGGGAGTAACGGGCGGTGGCGTACCTGCCGACCCCATAGGGGAGTTCGACGGTAGCCAGCCGCCGGTAATCGGTGATCGCTTCCTGCCGCTCCTTGCCCTCCTCTTCCAATAGCGGATAGTTGATATGGCCCTGCCCTTCGGTATAGCCACGTACTATCGCCAGATAGCTTTTCTCTATCCGCCGCGCTTCAAACTCAGCCACTAGATCTCTCGCTGCTGTGGAACTAAGGGCAAACAGCAGCACCCCGGAGGTGGGGCGATCGAGTCGATGCAGCGGATAGACCCACTGTCCGATCTGGTTGCGTAGCTGCTGCATAGCGAACTCTGTTCCATCCGATATACGGGTGCGATGAACCAGCAAACCGGCAGGCTTGTCGATGGCGATATAGTGGTCGTCGCGGTAGAGGATGGTAAGTTCAGTCATGGCAAGAGGGTATCTGTGCTGGGGGTTATAGTTACAGCATGACTCCACCAGGAAAGATTATCTTCGCGCTAAGGTGCTAAGAAAAGCTAAGTCTCATGTAACTATTCAGTTGGCGCTCGGGGTCGGAGTCGATTGTACACATGGGTGTGTGCAATCGACTCCGACCTCTGCCGTAAAAATAGTCTCGTAACAGGGGCCTCTCAATAGTTACAGTTTCATCCGAATACTCTTCAAGTCTAGCGCTTCACACATCCGGTTAAAGTCGATGCCCGTTCATGTGCCTCTGCTTCATCCGGCGCACATTTAGCACATAGATAGTTCCAAGTGCCACGTCCAGCATAAAATGGTTTACCTACAAATCGCCAGCCAGCCTCGCGCCTGAACTCCTGCTTGCAAGATGAACATTTTTGCCATATATAAATGGGCCACATGCTGTATAGCTTTAGATTCTCTCTCTCTTGCTCCTTTTCCATACCATCGCCTCAGATAACAAGTAATCAACATTTATAGCTGATTCAATATTTGCGGTGCATCCAGATAATGGTGCTCAATCTGCCGATACCCAGCGCCATCCTGCAGTACCAATGAAGGGAAACTCCTTACTCCCATTGCCAGCCCCTGCGCCATCTCTTGTTCAAGCTGCTTCCTGGTGGTATCGGAATCCAGCTGCTGCGCAAAAACCGCGATATCCAGCCCAATCTCTTGCGCCAGTGTAATCAATATATCCCTATCTGAGGGATTGAGTGCCCGTAGGTAATAGGCCTGCTGGATGGCTTCAATCATATCACCCTCATAAACAGCCCCCTGCTCACGGGCGGCTATTACTGCCCGGCAGGCGGGCCATGTTGAGCGCCTGGGTTGACACAAACTCCAGAAATCATGATTGAACTCAGTTTCCGGCAACTGTTGCTGGATGGTGCGCCAGGTCTTCTGCAGATAAAGCTGCATAGCCATGGGCATAGGCTCATCAGAATCTATCGCCAAACCACCCAGTAGACGCTTGGGCGCAATTACGGGCTGAAGGCGTTGTACAATCTCCTGCCATACGGGACGAAAAGCCCAACACCAGGAGCACATGGGATCGTAAATATAGAAGAGAGTCTTCTGCATCTGCACTCTCAGTAAAAGAGAAATGCGTTGATGATGCCTCCGATATGGGTAAATACCCACAGAGGGATCAGTACTCGGCCGTAGTGCTTGTGATAACGGTTGAAGTGGGAGCTGTGCTCCGGCTGCGCCTTTTGACGCCAGCGGGCAAGCACCAGCCAAGTGGCACCGATCAACGGCAGCAGTGCAATACTACCATGCAAGGCGATCCACCAGATATACTCAGGTGGCACATGAGGGACCAAGCCGGGATAGCGATAACGAAGTAGATAGAGGGCAACAAAGAGCCAGGCCGCCAGCATCAATATGGCCATAATGCGACCATGGCGACGAAAATCACTATTGCGCGCTGCGCGCCAGGCAATAAACAGTAGGGCCAGAGCGATCACTGCCCATACCGAGCCAGCGTAGAGAAATATCCACTGCATCATTTATTCACAACCCATCTAAAGCTCTCGATGTTACCCAATCCAACGGCTAGGAACTGGTGTCGAGTGCGCTAATTTTGTTGTTCTGAGGGCGGAAGCTGAAGAGTTTCCGACAGATTCCGGCATCGAGCACAAACTCCTGACGGAAGCCCTTCAGGTTCAACCCCATGCATAGGCCGTGGAAGAACCGACCCCGAGCACCAACTGAATAGTTACCGTTATTTATAGCGAAGAACTTCTACTTTATTGACCTTATCAAACGGTATCCGTATCGTCATTTTACCTCCATGTATACGCTGCTCCACCTCAATGGCCCGGTATTTTACCCCATTCAACAACCCCCGCTTCGGCTTACCCGGGACAGTGGTGTAGATACGAATATCCCTGCCTATATAGTCGGCCAGACGGTCCATCTCTGTCTCAATGAAACGCGGTTTCACTGGAGGGACGCGACCACTTGTGGAGGCTGACTGGCCATCATGGATGGGAGCGATACCCAAGTCGCCCCCCTTAGGCAGGGTGAAGCTGAGATCTCTCACCTGCCTGCCGCCAACACTCATCTCAACCCCCATCAATTGAGCCCACTGCCTTGGGGGAAAACGCTTCAACTTGAGCAGGTCAAAGCTACCACCCGGTACAATTTCAATCTCCACCTCGGCAGACTGCCTGATAACCTTGTCCAGAGCGGAGCGGATTCCCCGCCCCGGCACAAAACCGAACTCCTGGGCAAACTGATGATCACTCATCGACAACCTGCTGTCCAGAAACACTGATGGCGTCTTTCCCGCCTGCTTGGCGCAGTAGTTAACCATGCCACGGGTATAATCGCTTGCCATCTGGTAACGAAGTTCACCCCTGGACAATTTAGGCAGCACCCCCAGGGCGATGTCACCCGGTGCGGAGACATCGGTGAATGAGAGATCCAGCTGAAAATCCTCCACATCCTGTAGCCAGTAGCCGATATGGATAGAGAACTCTCCCGCCGCGGCACTCAACTTGTAATCTATATTCACATCAGCTACCAGCCGTTGGTAATCGAGGTTTTCAAGACCCGCATGACTGAGGATGCCTGACAAAGTACAGGGCTTAGGCCGGTTAACTGGTGCCTCACTCTCTGGCGCTAAAAGTTGCAGCATATCCAGCGGTATATCTACCCGGCGAGCCGCAATCCGCACCTTCTCCGGCGGCTTGTCCATCTTCAACCCGGCCACCATCTTAAGCAGAAAAGTGAAATCATCACCCGTCAATTGAAGAGAGCCGATGCGGACAACCTCTACCGCTCCTCTGGGAATAACAGTAATACCCTCGACAGAGATCTCTCCACTGAGGCTTGAACTAATCGCCTGGTAACGAATATCGATATAGGGTTCGACCAAGTGAACAAGACGATCCACTTCGCTCTTCACTCCAAAGTAGACGTAGCTCTTCAAACCGCCATAAGCCACAAGACAGCCGATCAGACAGAGCCCTATTATGCTCTTGTGCTTCACCGCTTGTGCCTCTGATTGATAGTACTCATTTTCATTTCAATGCACTGATTCAGGCTGCTTTATGGCGTACCTGTCTATTTGCTGGCCGACCCGACACCCCAGGGGAACCGATGATTTGTAGCATGAAAACAGGTTGAAAAACAGGCACAGGCCGCTTCTC
>JBEVXV010000008.1:0-4962 GCA_040505915.1 Sedimenticola sp.
ACCCTCTGCACCGTCGGTGTCGCCGAGGCGCGACCCAATCTGGAGCCGACGGAGAACGCCGTCGGCATGCTCTATGACTCCACCCTTTGCGTCGGATGCAAAGCGTGTGTCTCCAAGTGTAAGGAGGTGAATGACATGCCCCCCACCATGGAGGGGGATAACACCACCTGGGACTCCGCCCACGATCTCTCCGGCGAGACCCTTAATGTCATCAAGATCTATAAGGACGGTACGGCCAAGATAAAAGACAGTGTGGTGGATGGCTTCGCTTTCGAAAAGCGTAGCTGCATGCACTGTGTCGATCCCGGCTGCGTCTCCGTCTGCCCCTGTACCGCCATGCGCCGGGACAGCCTCACCGGTATCGTCACTCATCATGCCGATGTCTGTATCGGCTGCCGTAACTGCATGGTGGCCTGCCCCTATAACGTCCCTCAGTTTGAGTACAACAAACTGTTTGGACAGATCCATAAGTGTCAGATGTGCAATCAGGCCGGGGTCGAGCGTATCAGCAAGGGGGGTATGACCGGCTGTGCCGAGGTCTGTCCCACCGGTGCCACACTGTTTGGTGCCCGCAAGGATCTCCTTGCCGAGGCGAAGCGTCGCATGACATTGAAAACGGGTGAGATCTACAGCTACCCACGGGGCAATCTCAGTGATCCTTTTCAGCCCCACGAAAAGGCGGTGCCTCACTACCTCAACCATATATGGGGGGAGAAAGAGGCTGGCGGCACCAATGTGATGCACATCTCATCGATTCCTTTCGACAAGCTGGGCATGCCGCCGCTGGAGGAGCGTTCCGCCGCCTCCATTGCCGAGAGTGTTCAGCATACGATCTATAACTATATGGCGCTGCCTGCCATTGCCCTGGCCGGACTCACCTTTGTGGTACGCCGCAACAGTGAAGGTGACGACCATGAAGGAGGTGAGTCATGAGCGGTCATAAAGCACTCAACAGCCGGATCATTACCCCAACCTTTCTCTTTCTTGTGCTAGTCCTGCTGATTGGCGGCTACTACGGCGTGCAGCGTTTTATGGAGGGCATGGGAGCGGTGAGCAACCTCAACGGCGGCTTCTCCTGGGGCCTCTGGGTGGTCTATGACGTGGTTGTCGGTACCGCCTTTGCCTGCGGCGGTTATGCTCTGGCTTTTACCGTCTATCTCTTTAATAAGGGTAAGTACCATCCACTGGTACGACCGGCGGTACTGGCCAGTCTACTGGGCTACGCCATGGGTGGTTTCGGCGCCTTCTTCGACATGGGACGCTTCTGGCAGTTCTACGAGATCTTCCTGCCGTGGAACTGGAACTTCAACTCGGTGATGCTGGAAGTGGGACTCTGCGTCGCCAGCTACATTCTGATTCTGATCATTGAGTTTGCCCCGGCATTTCTGGAGCGCATCGGCTGGAAGGGGCTGCTCAAGACCCTTAACAAGGTGCTGTTTCTCTTTATTGCTCTGGGCGTGCTGCTGCCGACCATGCATCAGTCGTCTCTTGGATCGCTGCTGATCGCCATGGGACATAAGGTGCATCCGCTATGGCAGACGCTGCACTTCCAGCCGCTGCTGGCGATACTGACCGCACTGACCATGGGTTTCTCCATTGTCATCTTCGAGGCTTCGTTCTCCACCGTCGGTTTTCGTCGCAGTTCTGAAACACACTTGTTGGCGGGATTGGGGAAGGCGATTGTCGGACTGATTACTGCATTTTTGCTGGCACGCCTTGTGATCCTGGTGCTACAGGGAAAGCTGGGGCTGATCTTTGCCGGTGATTTTGCCAGTCTGATGTTCCTGCTGGAACTGGCACTGTTCATCACTCCGCTGGTGATTCTGCTGTCACCCCAGCGGCGCAACCGTGGCGGTACGCTGCTGATTGCTGCGGTCTGCATGCTCTTTGCCGGTTCTCTCTATCGTTTCAACGCCTTCCTCTTCACCTACGATCCCGGTCCCGGTTTCAGCTACTTCCCATCGGTGCCGGAGATCATGATCACCCTGGGCATTATTGCTCTGGAGCTGATGATCTATCTGGCAGTGGTTAAGAGACTCCCTGTGCTGCATCGCGAAGAGCACGCGTGAAAATATAAGAATTCTAGGAGATAAATTGTGACTACACGCATAACTGTTGACCCGATTACACGTATTGAGGGCCACCTTCGCATCGATGTGGAGGTAGGTGACGATGGTCTGGTAACCAAGGCCTGGTCATCGGGCCAGATGTGGCGGGGAATTGAGAAGATCCTGGTGGGGATGGATCCGCGAGAGGCCTGGACCTACACCCAGCGCTTCTGCGGTGTCTGCACCACAGTTCACGCCATTACTTCGGTGCGGGCGGTGGAGAACGCCCTGCAGCTGGAGGTGCCGGTCAATGCCCAACTGATCCGAAATATCATTCAGACCGCCCACGCCGTGCAGGATCATATTGTCCACTTCTACCACCTTTCGGCGGTGGACTGGGTGGATGTGGTCTCGGCGTTGAGTGCCGACCCGGTGGCGACCTCGAAGCTGGCGGAGAGCCTCTCCGACTGGCCTCTCAACGGACCCCATGAGATGAAGGCGGTACAGGAGCGTCTCAAGGCGTTCGTCGGCAGTGGACAGCTCGGCCCCTTCGCCAGCGGCTTCTGGGGGCATCCCGCCATGAAACTGCCACCGGAGGTGAATCTGCTGGCGGTGGCCCACTACCTCCAGGCGCTGGAGGTGCAGAACTACGCTAACAAGATCGTCGCCATACTTGGTGGCAAGAGCCCGCATATCCAGAATGTGGCAGTGGGTGGAGTCAGTAACTCCATCGGCCACGATGCGCCGTCGGTACTCAATATCGAACGGCTGATGCTGATCAAGAACTTCATCGACAAGCTGGAGCCCTTCGTTAAGTCTACTTACATGACCGATGTACCGGCAGTGGGTGCCTTCTATCTCGACTGGGCCGGTTACGGCGGCGGTGTGATGAACTATCTCTCGGTGCCGGACTGTCCCCAGGACAGCAAGGGCACGGTGTTTGATCTGCCGGGCGGTTATATCGACAATGGTGACCTCTCCAGTCTGAAGAAGATCTCCGACTTCAACGATCCCTACTTCCGTAAAGGTGTGGCCGAGAGTTCCAAGCACGCCTGGTATGAGGGTGACGCCACTCTGCATCCCTACGACGGCACAACTGAACCTCAGTACACCGACTTCCAGGATGAGGGTCAGTATTCGTGGATCAAGGCACCTACCTTCTACGGCAAGCGTGCCGAGGTGGGGCCGTTGGCCAATGTGCTGGTGGCGGTTGCCGGGGGGGATGAACGCTACACAAAATATCTGAACCAGGCTATGGGCACCCTCAAAGCGGTCTCCAAAAATCCGGATATTCCACTTGCAGCACTTCACTCCACCATTGGCCGTCATGCTGCCCGTGCGGTGCGCTGTGCAGTGATGATGGATACCTTGAAGGATCAGTGGGAGAAGTTAGTAACCAATGTCGGCACGGGTGATGTGGATACCTTTAACGCTCCGGTATTCCCCAAGGGTGAGATCAGAGGAGTCGGTTTCCACGAAGCACCCAGAGGGACGCTCTCACACTGGGTAGTGATTGAGGATGCCAAGATTAAAAACTACCAGGCGGTGGTGCCCAGTACCTGGAATGCCGGTGCCCGTGATGAGAATGATGAGCCGGGCCCCTACGAGTCATCCCTGGTGGGTAATCCGGTGGCCGATCCTGAGAACCCCCTTGAGGTGCTGCGTACCATTCACTCTTTCGACCCCTGTATCGCCTGTGCCATCCACATGGTAGATACCGAGCAGAAGGAGATTGTGAAGGTGAGGGCGCTTTGATTCGGGTGCTGCCATGTTTTGGCATGGTGGTGGGTGTCACGGTTTGTGCTCTCCCTGTCGAGGGACGCCTGCGCCGCTCCTGCGTATCCATGCGCTCGCGGCATACCATACATCCTGTACATAACCCATCCATGGGGGCTTGACTGCGGCATCCCTGCCGCAGACACCCTCGACAGGGGAGGTACATATCGCTCTTAAGTTATGTGCTGCCACCGCACAACACCCTTTGGTGATTTGGGGGGGTGGCTGATGAAAGAAACAACGAGGCTGAAAATGAAAAACAGAATCAATTTTACAAAGATTACCTGGGCCTTGGTGGCGCTGCTTATACCCGCCATTACCCATGCCCACACTGCGGCGGATAGCGGATTGCTCCATGAACTGTTTCATAATGAGTTTCACATGCTCGGTGGTGCCGGTTTGCTGGCTGTACTAGCTGTGGGCGTCTGGGCTCTATACAACGGTGGACGTGCTATCTGGGCGCTGGCTGTCATCGGTGTTGCTTTTGCAGCAGCAGGTGTGGCTTTAGGTCTCTCCTGATGGAAGCGGCAAAAAAAGAGATCCTGGTGCTCGGTATGGGCAACATCCTGATGCAGGATGAGGGGATCGGTGTGCGGGTTGTCGAGGAGCTGGAGTGTCGCTACCACCTGCCCGATGAGATCGAGGTGATGGATGGCGGTACCACCGGCACCGAACTGTTGGAGCCAATGCGTGGTATCAAGCATCTAATCGTAACCGATGCGGTAAATACCGGTGACTCCCACGGTACGCTTGTGCGAATAGTTGACCGTGAGGTGCCAGCTTTCTTTCAGACCAAGATCTCTAATCACCAGTTGGGTCTCTCTGATCTTCTGGCGCTGTTGACGCTTACCGGTGAAGCACCGGAGCATGTCACCATCATCGGTATGGTGCCCCATTTTCTCACCAATAAGTTAGGTTTGAGCCCTGAAGCAGAGGCGGGTATTGATCCCATGGTGGCAATGCTGGTCAAAGAGCTGAAAGGTTTAGGTCTTGAGTTGCAGAACCGTAAAACCCCGCTCAAAGGCTACTGGTCCAGACAGGCTGAACTGGAAGCGAGCAAATGTGCATAGGCACCCCGGTTCAAGTGGTCGAATCGAATGATTTTACCGCCCGCTGTCGTGATCGTAATGGTCAAGAG
>JBEVXV010000009.1:0-15840 GCA_040505915.1 Sedimenticola sp.
TGATATGTTTCGGCACCGCCACCCGCACGCGCCCATCGGGCGGATAGACGCCGAGGTGGAGGTTCTTTATCTCCTTCCTCACTACCTGCACTGCAATTCCGTTTACTGTCAGCATCTCTTTCGCCTTGGTCAACTCAGTCATACTCGGATTGATTCTTGATGAGTTTGATCACCTCATCGACCTTGGCGTCATACTCACCCAGCTCGTCCCTGACTGCGTGTTCCACGTCACGCGCCTTGAAGCGGTTATCCTTCCATGCTGCTTTCTTGGTGTGACGGATCGCGTAATCGATGCGCGTCACCAGCTCCTCATTGTGATCCAGGTTATCGTATAGCGACTGCTTGCCCCGGGTATCCATCGAATTCGGATAGGGTGTAGTCCCTCCTGGAGCAGCAAGCTCTTGCGCCAGCTTCTTAACCTCTTTCAGGTAGGCCTCATAGCTCAAGGCATCCTCACGTCGCTGCTCTATCAGTGCCCCCAACAGCTCGGACATCTTTTCATAGTATTTGGGATTGATCGGCTGGCCGTCGATGATCACCTTGCGGATATTGTTCTCAATCGTCTCGGCCATCGCCTCGGGCACCTTGCCGTCCTTGCTCTTTCCTTGATACTGCGCCGCCTTGGCGATAATCAGCTCGACCAGCCCCAACGCCTCGAAGTCGACCACCGTCTCGCTGTCTTCGGCACGGATGTAGGTATCGAGCAGGCGGCGCATTGCAGGTTCGTAATTCTTCATACTCACTTCATCTCTGGATGCCTGCTTGATCTCCTGCCGCATCTTGCTGAAGTGTTCTACCTCGGCCTTGATCTCCTGCGCTTCTTCAGCGCTGTACCCTGCTGCCGTCATCTCGTTGGCGAGGTTGGCATAGGCACGCACCAAGGCGGCAACGTTCTTATAGAGCGCGACCCGCTTGGCTTCATTCAGTTTAAGGTCTTCGCTGCTGGCTACATCGCCACAAAAGTAGCGGATGTAATCGATAAGTTCCCTCGGCTCCAGCACTGGTTCACAGAGGCCTTTAACGGTTTCTCTCGCCTCTTCCAGCTTCTCCCGGCTCTTATCCAGCCGGTTGGTCAGCAGGCCATGCACATCCTCCTTGTCGTAGGTATCGAATGCGCCGCTGGTGTAGTCGTGAATGGAGGTCTCCAGGCTATGGAACAGATCCTTGTAATCGACGATATAGCCGTACTCCTTATCGTCACCATCGAGCCGGTTGACGCGACAGATCGCCTGGAACAGGCCGTGATCCTGCATCTTTTTGTCGATATAGAGGTAGGTGGCCGAGGGGGCATCGAAACCGGTCAGCAGTTTATCGACCACGATCAGCAGGCGCATCTGGCCCGGCTCCTTCTTGAACTGCTGCTTCACCCGCTTCTCGAACTCCTCGGCCCGGTTGATCGCCTCCTCCCTGGGTACCTCAAAGTAGTCGGCCAGCATCTGCTGATAGATCTCGTATTGGTGCAGCTTTTCGGTATAGCCCTCGCCGGTCTCCTCGCCTTTAATGTCGGCCGGTGACGGCAAGTAGCTGGTGACGATGGCGCACTTGCCTTTCAATTCGGTCCGGGTAAACAGCTCATAGACCTTGCAGGCCTGGTAGATACTGGCGCAGACCAGCATGGCATTACCACGACCGCTCATCAGGCGCGGCCGCTTTTTCATATCCATCCAGATGTCGTTGACGATCATCTCCAGCCGCTCTTTGCTGGAGAGCACCTTCTGCATGGTGCCCCAGCGCTGTTTCAACTGCACCTTGGCCATGTCGGTGAGTCCGGCGGTATTCACCTCGAACCACTCATCTACCTTTTCCGGAGAACGAATGTACTGGTCGATATCCCGCGCCTCGTACTGCAGGTCGAGCACCACCTTGTCGTTCACCGCCTCGTCGAACTTATAGGTGTGGATAAACGAGCCGAAGACCTCGATGCTCTTCTGCTTGTCCTTCTTCAACAGCGGGGTGCCGGTAAAGCCGATAAACAACGCCTCGGGCAGGATCGCGGTCATCGCCTTATGCAGCTTCCCTGACTGGGTGCGATGACACTCATCGACAAAGACAAAGAGAGTGCCCTTGGCCCTGTAGTCACTCGGCAGCTGTTTCATCAACTCGGTGATGTAGTCATCGGTCGCCTGCTTGTCGCTCTTCTCGCCGCCCTTGCCGAACTTATGGACCAGCGAGCACAGCAACCACGGCTTCGGCTCATTGAGGGTGGCGACCAGATCACTGCCGCTGCGGGTGCGGTAGATCGCCTCATCGACCCCTTGATAGACCCCCTCGATCTGCTCATCCAGTTCGGTGCGGTCGGTGACTACCAACACGCGGGCATCCACCACATTCTCGCGTATCCACTTCGCCAGCCAGACCATGGTCAGGCTCTTGCCCGAGCCTTGGGTGTGCCAGATGATGCCGCCCTCGTTGTCGCGAACGCGCTGCTGCGCCGCCTTGACGCCAAAGTACTGGTTATGACGGCAGAGTTTTTTTGTTCCCGCATCGAAGACGATAAAGTTGTGGATGATCTCCAGAAAGCGCCTCTTGTTGCAGAGGTGGATAATCTCGTAGTCGAGAAGCTCATCGACCGACTCGATATCATCGACGGCGAGGTATTTCCTGCGCCGATCATCCACAGCGGCGTTATAGGCAGGGTTCTCCTCCTTCCAGTGGTAATAGTGTTTGGCGGGTGTCTCAATGGTGCCGTAACGCAGCCCCTGGGAGTCGTTACCCGCCATCACCAGTTGCAGGGTGGTGAAGAAGTCGCGGATGAAGGTTTTTTTCTGGTTATCGAGGTTCTGCTGTATCCCCTCGTCCACGCCGACGCTGGCACGCTTCAGTTCGATCACGCCAAGGGCGATACCGTTGACGTAGAGCACTACATCGGGGCGCTTGGTGTTGTCGCCCTTTACCGTTACCTCCTCGGCAATGGCGAAGTCGTTATTGATGGGGGTCGCCCAGTCGATGAGCCAGACCGTCTTGTCCTGCCTGCCCTGACCCTGGGGCACCTTCACGCCGTAGCGCAGGTCGCTGTAGACCGCCTGGTTGGCATGGTAGAGCTTCTTGCCGTCGCCCACCGCAGCAGCGCGTTTGAACTTACGAATGGCCTTGCCCGCCATCGCCTCGTCCACCCCCTGCCGCATCAGCCAGTCGCGCAGGTAGCCCTCTTCGATGTTTGAATTATCGGCACGCTCCTGCCAGTCGCCGTAATAGTCGTACCCCAGTTGCTTCTGGAACAGCGCCACCACGCGGTTTTGCGTGGTACGCTCAAGCTGGCCTACCTGGCTCATTCCGACTCCTCCAATACCTTCCAGTGACCGCCCTTGGCGGGGCCGATTCGCTCGACCAACCCGTCCTGCTTCATCCTGTTGAGCTGATATTTGACGCCATTCTCAGTTATATTGCCCAGTATTTCAGCTATCTCACGTCGACTTGCCTCGGGTCTATCGCGCAATAACTGAAGAATCCTTTGGCTGGTTTTCTGGGTAGTTTTCTGGGTAGTTTTCTGGGTAGTTTTCTGGAGCGTTTTCCCTGGAAATTCGGATGTCGTGTCTTGCCCGGACTGCTCCACCGCGAAAGGAAAGGTAATCCACAAACCGCTATGTTCGTACTGCAACAGCGGTACAGGGACGGCAGCCGCCGCACAGGCGTCCATGATGCGCTCGATACCACGACCCCAGGACTCGATCATGCCCGCGCGAAAGAAGGCATTGGCCACGTCGGGATTGAACGGCTGTGAGGCGTGCTTGGCCAACAACTTCGCCACATCCCAGTCGGTCGGCAAAATACCCGGATTCCAGATCATCAGCTTGTCGGCATAGACGCTGATCTGTATCGGTACGCCGCTGGCATACTCCTTATGTACCACTGCATTGAGGAGCGCCTCGCGCAATGCCGCCTCCGGCACCGGCCAAGTCTCAATCCGCTGCAGGCCTTCGTAGGAGATCCATGCCTTAAGGTATTTGGTCTTGAGAATCTCGATGGTCCGGTTGACCTGCAGCAATAGGCTGCCGTGTACCTCATCCTGATAACGCAAATCCACATTGTTGTCGAAAAACCCCACCTTTAACCAGGCACCGACAGCGAATCGCTCCGGGTCGGCGTGGAACAGCAACAACGCAGCGCGTTTGAGATAGCCGCCCTCAATCAGGTGCAATTTATCCAGCAACACCGCATCCGTCTCATCCAGGATCTCAGCGGAGAGACGCTGGCTCTTCTGCGCCTGCCTGCGGAACCAGGCGAGCGCGGCGTCATCCATATCGGCAGCGCTGACATACGGAACCGGCACGCCATCCCAGTGACGTCCCTGCTTTTTCAACAAAAACCGATCCAGCGCCGCCCCCTTCAGCTCCTGTTTGGTGCTGCCGCTGCGGTAGTGATACTGCCCCTTGTAGCTGATCGGATAGGGATAGGATTCGACCACGATCTCCAGCAGTTGCTTGCCGGCCTCTTGCAGCAGATTCACATCGACAATAATGCCCAGCAGATCGCGCACCTTGTTCGGAAGGGTCTCCAGCAACTGCCGCGCATCGGCGACACCTACCGCCTCACCGGCATCGTTGCGCCCGATGACCAGCACGCCACCATCTGCATTGGCGAAGCCGCAGATCCATTTCAGGTACTCATCCCGCCACGACGCCTTCCACTCCATGTGTTGCGACTCACTCATGGCGTGGGCCTCCCGTGTGAGGGTGAGCGGTACAAAAGCACCGCGCTACAGATTTTACTCTTCCTCCTGTCGCCGTAATCGCCGTAGTCCCGTTGCTTCTGGAACAGCGCCACCACGCGGTTTTGTGTGGCACGCTCCTTTTGCCCGATCTCGCTCATATCAGTCTCGTTTTTCCGGTTAGCAGTTGCTGCATCATGCCTTGTTTGAGTTGTTGGGTTTTGGTGAGGCGTTTATTTAAGGCATCAACTTCTTTATCCATGTCAGATAAAATGTTCGCTATGGCCTTTTGCTCTTCCAAGTTGGTTGGCACAGCTTGAAGTACAGCTTCAATAGTTGATGCATTCAAACTAGGGACTCCAGATGCTTCGTTGTAAGACATCCAATCGATTACACAAAATTTATAGTATATAAATTTCGCCTGATAGCCTTCACTAATTTCTGAATAGAACAAGGTGTCAACAGTCCAAAATGGACTATCCATATATACAGGCTTATCAATGGTTCCCTTTCTTCCAATGAGTACAGATGGTTTGTTATACAGGGCTGTATTAGTCCTGCCTATCTCACCACCTGTTGCCAGTATTGGATAAATTCCATTTTCATAACCTATTTCTTTTTGACTTTTCCCATGCCTTATAGACAATGCTTTACCTAATTCGACAATCTCCCAATCCTCCGGAATTTCACCCAGTTCGGTCTGTTTGTAGCCGGTGTGGGTTTTATCAACCGGCTCCTTGCCATCCATGGCATCGCCCGATAAGTGCATCCCTGCACAAAACGGCGGTAGGCGCTTTTTGCCGGTGAGCAGTTGCTGCATGGCGGCAGTTTTGATGGCGCGCTTTTTGGTGATGAGACTTTCCAGTGAGGTGATTAGGGCATCGACATCGGAGAGTGCGTTGGCGATGGCGGTTTGTTCTGCACTCGAAGGGTATGCAATACTATAATTTGCAAATGCAATACCGGTTAACTGAGGAACGCCACTACTCTCACTAAAAACATCAATCATGTGATTTATATAGTTTGCTAGAAATTTATTATCAACTCCCTTTTTTGGAAAAAGCACAATAAGTCTTCCTATCGCACCGAATCCACCGCTACGGCATATTGCCGTACCCAAACCAACCCCCCTTCCAACTACTGTAACAACTTCTCCAGAATACTCTGGATAAGTGTAATAACCATATATGCCAGGGACATCAACGGTATTTGAAAAAACCGGATAACAATATTTAGAATCAGATTCGGACGAATAATTTGGATCAACATCCTGGCCGACAGATATATCGCAGATTTTGCCTATTTTAATCACATCCCAATTATCAGGGATAACCCCAGCTTCCGTCTGTTTATACCCTTCAGGTATCACTAAACTATCCATCACTCTTCTTCCTCGGCATCACGTGCTTGCTCGGCCTGATGCCTTAACTGAGCTTGCACCTTGATGCGCTCTTGTTGCAACTCCTGTTGTAGCTCCTGCTCCGTGGGGAGGTAGGCCAGGTACTTGGATGCGAAGAGTTGCTGGCTATCAACCAGTACGCTGTATTTCGCCAGGGCTTCGCTCTTTTGGCTGCAGAGGATTAGGCCAATGGTGGGGTTGTCGTCGTCGCCCTTTTGGTGTTGATCGTAGATGCGCACATAGCTGTCCATCTGGCCTATGTCCTGGTGGGTGAGTTTGCCCAGTTTGAGGTCGATGAGCAGGAAGCATTTCAGTTTGAAGTTGTAGAAGACTAAATCGAGATAGAAATCCTGTTCGTCGCAGCTGATGCGCTGTTGACGGGCGACGAAGGCAAAGCCTTTGCCGAGTTCGAGCAGGAAGGTTTGCAGGTTGTCGATAATGCCCTGTTCGATATCGCTTTCTAATAGCGGCTGAGATGAGAGATTGAGGAAGTCGAGGACGTAGGGATCACGCAGATAATCTTCGGTGCTGGCGGCAAGCGGGGTGGTTTTTTCTTTTGCTTCTACCGCAACGGCAGATCGATCATGGCTGGAGAGAAGACGTTCATAGTAGAGCACGCTGATCTGTCGGTTCAGCGCGCGCACACTCCAGTTTTGCTGGTTGGACTCTTCCAGGTACCACTGTCTAGCTTGAGGTTTTTCGATGCGTGCCAGCAGGTTGTAGTGTGACCAGCTCAATTTGAGAGACACCGTCTCCCAAATTGGAAATGCCAGATAAAAACGGCGCATGTTGCGCAGGTTGGTTGCGTCAAAACCCCTACCAAACTGTTGGGTCAGGCGCTGTGATAGATATTTCAGTTGCTGTTTTCCATAGGCGGCGCGGCTCTGGCCCTGTTGTTCGTCCTCGACGATCAGTCGGCCAATCTGCCAATAGCTCTGCACCATCAGGCTGTTTACCCGCTGCTGAAGATTGCGCCGACTTTGGGCGATCAGCTCGCTGATCTTCTCCAGGAGTGGCTCGATGCGGTGATCTTTGGTCAGGTGCTTTTCGTTCATTTACCACTCCAACCCCATCTTCCACAAATGCTCATCGACCTTGACACTGAGTGTTGTTACCTCTGCGGTCAGTTCCGGCAACGGGGTCTCGTAACGCTCTTCCAGCGTCTTCACTCGGTTGGCGAGTTGCTGGGTGACCCGCTCGATCTCGGCAACGATATGGCCTTGCAGTGTCGCCAGCCATTTGTCCTCGACGATAAGGGCCTTGTTATCGGCCTCGGTGAGTTTGGGGTATTGCAGGAAGATCTCCTTATCCAGCGCCTCCTGTGCGGTCTTTAGCTGCTTTTTCTGATTCGCCTCGGCATCGATCCGTTTTTTCACCTTTTTCAGCGCGGCGATCTCTTCGGCATCGGTGGCTTGTTTCAGCCGGACGGTGATGCTGCCCTTGTTGACCTTGCCGTTGTCGGTCAGCGCCTCTTCCAGCAGGCCGCCCTCGACGGCGTGCTCTTCGATATACGCCTCCAGTGCCTGGGTCGCGCTATCGAGCGTGGCCTGTAGGGCATTGAGCGCACTTTGCTCGTCGGCAAAGAAGCACTGTACCACGAGGGCAGGGGGGATCAGCTCGGCCTTATATTTGACCCTGTTGATGACGAGGTCGGGGGTCTCCTTGAGCTTTTCGCCCTTTTTCACCACCAACTCGCGCAGGGCGTTGGCGGCGGGCCAGCCGTCCTGAGTGATGAAGTAGACATCGTCCTGCATCACCTCGGCCCAGTAGTCCATGATGATTTGGTACATGTCGTACCGGTCCAGCAGGGGGCATTGGTATAGGCCTTTAATAGTGCCTCGGAGAGGGTGTGGATGATCTCTTTGGGGTGGTCGCCCTGATTTATATCCTGCAACTGGACCTTCTTCTTCCAGCGATTGAATCGCGCCAGGCTTCTCTTGGCAAAGGCCTTGAACTCCTGGTGTTCGAGGATGGTGGCCTTGACCTCTGCGGCGGTAACCAGCGCCCGGCTATAGCCCTTGCGTTTATGTTTGAACAGGCTGTGGCGCAGCTCCGGGAATACCTGCCAATAGTTATCCAGCGCCTCGATATCGGCATTGGGGATGCCGCCTTTCAGGTGCGCACTGAGGTCGTGCAGGTCTTCGGCAGCGGAGCTGTCGATATAGCGGGGGATGTTGAGGTTGTAGTCGTTGGCTTCGATCTCGCTGAAGCGGATCATGCGGCTGTAGCCGCCCTGCTCGATCTGGTTGTTAAAGACATCGACGATTTTATGGATGTCCTGACTGCGCAGGCGGTTTTTGGGGCCGTCTTTGATGAAGCCCTTGCCAGCGTCGATCATGAAGATGCCGCTCTTTTTATCGTTCAGGCGGGCCTTGGCTCCCGCCTTGTCGATAACGATAATGCAGGCCGGGATGCCGGTGCCGTAAAAGAGGTTGGCGGGCAGGCCGATGATGCCCTTGATGTAGCCCTGCTTGATCAGGTTGCGGCGGATGCCAGCCTCGGCATTGCCACGAAACAGCACGCCGTGGGGCAGAATGACAGCCGCCTTGCCGCTGCTTTTGAGTGATTTGAGAATGTGCAGCAGGAAGGCGTAGTCGCCGTTCTTCTCCGGCGGTTCACCGTACTCAAAGCGGCGGTAGATGTCTGCACCGCTATCATCACGATTCACACCCGATGACCACGCCTTGAAGGAGAAGGGGGGATTGGCGACGGCAAAGTCGAAGGTTTTGAGGGCGCTGTTGGCTTCTTTGTACTCGGGTTCGGCCAGGGTGCTGTGGCCGCCGGGGGCGATCTCGGCATCGGCGTTGTCGTGCAGGATCATGTTCATGCGGCAGAGCGCGGTGGTGGCGACATCCTTCTCTTGACCGTAGATACTGAGGCCGTTGGGGGCCTCGTCTGCCGCCTTGAGCAGCAGTGAGCCGGAACCGCAAGTGGGGTCGTAGACGGTTTTGTCCTGGGTGGTCTTTGGGGTGATACCGACCACCTTGGCGAGGATGCGCGAGACCTCCGCCGGGGTATAGAACTGGCCCTTGCTCTTGCCCAACTCGGTGGCGAAGTTGCGCATCAGGTATTCGTAGGCGTCGCCGAGCAGGTCGTCGCCCTGGACGTTGTTGCCGACAAAATCAAGCCCCTCGAAGATACCGATGAGTTTGGAGAGGGTGTCGACCATCTCCTTGCCCTTGCCGAGGCGCTCTTCGTCGTTGAAGTCGTTGTCCTTATTGGCAAGCCAGGGTAGCTCGTTCTCTTTGCCGATACCCTCCAGCACCATGTTGAGCTTTTCGCCCACCTCTTTGTCGCCCTTGAGTTTGACGATGTCGGGGAAGGTGCAGCCTTTGGGGCAGACGACCTTCGCCCTGGTGCCATGGAGGAATTTATCGGAGACGTACTTGAGGAAGAGGAAGGTGAGGATGTAGTCCTTGTACTGGGAGGCATCCATGCCGCCGCGCAGCTCGTCGCAGCTGGCCCAGAGGGAGGAGTAGAGTTCGGTCTTTTTAATGGCCATTCGGTTGTTTCTTCTGTTCTATTTTTAGTGGGCTCGGGGTGCCGCCCGGAACCCGATTATGAGAGTTGTCGTGGAAACACCCTGTCTATCCTGTAACTATTCAGCTACGCCTGCGGTGTTTGCAAGGGTATTTTGACAGGGGTCGGAGTCGATTGCGATGTAAAAAGGTGGATTTACCATCAATCTTGGCGCAACGCTTCCGCTTCTGGCTCTCGCTTCTTACCCACATTCATGAGGGCAATCGACATCGACTCCGGAGGAATACAGTCTCAGTACAGGTGTAGCTGAATAGTTTCAGTTTATGTTTATATCCTCGTTCCAGCACTCGGCGTGCTATGTTTTAAATACCCTCCTTTTCACACCCAACCTGGAGTTGCTTGTGGAGTACAAAGACTATTACAAGATCATGGGCCTGAAACGTGATGCCTCTCAGGATGATATTAAACGCGCTCACCGCAAGCTGGCGCGGAAATACCATCCCGATGTCAGTAAAGTGCCTGATGCCGAAGCAAAGTTTAAAGAGGCTGGCGAGGCCTATGAGGTGCTAAAAGATCCGGAAAAACGTGTTGCCTATGATCGCCTCGGTGACAACATGAAGGCTGGACAGGAGTTTCACCCACCGCCTAATTGGGATTCCGGCTTTGAGTTTCGCGGTGGTGGTTTTACCAAGGAGGGTATGGGCGGTTTTAGTGACTTCTTTGAAGAGCTGTTTGGCCGTCAGAGGCAGGGTGCTCATACGGCCTATGGCACTCAATTCAACGCCCGTGGTCAAGACCATCACGCCAAGGTGACGGTGGAGCTGGAAGCTGCTTTTCTTGATTCAACTCGCAGTATTAGTCTGCAAGTACCCGCGCTGGATGCCCATGGCCAAATGCGCTTAACAAACCGCACGCTTAACGTGAAGATTCCCAAGGGCATCAAAGAGGGGCAGCAGATTCGGCTTGCGGGGCAAGGGGCACCCGGCATGGGGCAGGGTGTGAAGGGCGATCTCTATCTGGAGATTCATTTCAAACCGCATCCGATCTATCGTGTGGAGGGATCTGATCTGCATATGCAACTGCCCGTGGCCCCTTGGGAAGCGGCGTTGGGCGCAACGATAAAAGCGCCAACACCCGAGGGTAAGGTGGATCTTAAAATCCCCGCGGGTTCAAACAGCGGCAACAAGCTTCGCCTTAAAGGGCGAGGCATCCCCGGCAATCCCGCAGGTGATATCTATGTGACCTTGAGTGTAGTGGCCCCCCCGGCCGATAGTGAACAGGCCAAGGCACTGTATAGAGAGATGGCAAACAAACTCTCCTTCAATCCACGAGTTGAGATGGGGGTATAGGGTATGAGCAAGCAAACCATACTCACCGGCATTATTGTTGAAGAGAGCACCGAGTTTACCTTGGGCGAACTTAGCCGCGCCTGCGGAAAGCCCGCTGAGTGGATATTGGCTTTGGTGGAAGAGGGGGTGATTGAGCCGGTGGGAGTAGATCAAACCCATTGGTATTTCCCTGGCCACTGCCTGCGCCGCGTGCACATTATTCAGCGGCTGGAGTCAGACCTCGGTCTCAACCTCGCCGGTGCCGCGTTGGCACTGGAGTTATTGGAGGAGGTGGAGACTCTTCGAAACCGAATAGCGGTACTGGAAGGATAAGGCGTATCAATTATCGTGAGTGTCCCCGAACTACAATTACCCCCTATTTACGACGCAATCAACTCCGACCCCGTACCCGAGTGTCCCTGACTGCTCTGAACCTTCATGAGTTTAGTGATGAAGGGTGAGGTCATGGCGCGAACCAGTGCGCTGTAGTTTAGCTGGAAACTGATTTCGTCACCGACCGACAGGTTGCAGCTGCCGGTATCGGTGGTGAGATGATCACTGCTGGCTCCGAGTATTTCGATTCCAGGAGGTGGCTGGAGACCGCTAGGGTCGACATCTTGGTGCCCAACGGCCAGAATTGTCTGTGAGAGTTTGCCCTGATTTGTGAAGGATGGTTTCTCGCCAAAAGCATTCTGTGCCATTTCGCCCCATGGCTGTGATGGCTTGACCTTCGACTCTATCACTTCAGCGACGAGGGTGATGGCATCGGTGTGCAGACCATCGATTGGTTGGCGGTGTAGAGGCTCACACCCTAACAGGATCGCTTCCCCCAGGCGGAGGTTGTTAATACGTCCCGTATCTGTACCACTTAGTGCCCATTGAAGGTTAGCCGAGTTACCTCCAGAGATGATGCTGAGCGGGGTGTCAAAGGTTGCTTCGATCGAATCGGCCAGTGCAGACAGCTCGGCCATATTTTTTGCATCGGGTGACACACCACAGCGGCAGGCAAGGTTGGTGCCGATGCCTTTGAGCACGATGTTCGGGAAGCGAAGCGTCTCACGTACGACCTTCTCCAGGTCGTCCGGCATGATGCCTTCACGTAGGTCGCCAAGCTCGACCATGAGCACGACTCCGTGGATCCGCTTCGCCTTCTGTGCAGCGGATGAGAGCTTGCTAATGACATCGAGTTCGGTGTTTAAACTCACATCGGCATGCGCCACAACCCGCTCCACCTGACTGAGCATGGGTGAACGGATAAGCGTTATTGATGCCGATACATGAGCATGGCGCATCGCTTCAACGTTCTCGATACGGGAGTCGCCAAGCCCAAGAACCCCAGCTTGAAGTAACGCCCCAATGACCTCGGGGGAGCCGAGAGTCGCCTTGGTAACCCCCGTGACTGAGATGCCACGACTGCCTAGCCGATCAACCAAGGTGCGGGCATTATGCTCGATTTTTCCGAGGTCGATCTCCAATCGTGGTGCACTCATTGTGCGCGTACGGTCACTTTCTCCTTAAGTTCGGGGAATGCCGAAAGGACTATCTCCACCAGATGTTCGGTAGGGCGGGTCAATGCATCAGTAGCGGGTATGCCGAGTTCATGCTCATACAGCGCGATGGCTGCTGTAACCTCAGCATCGGATAACTTCTCATGGTTGATTGTAAGGCCGATGACCTTCGTTTCGGAGAAAGTTTGAATGAGGTTGATCTCAGTGGCGGGTGCTGGAATTGCCATCTGTTCGAAGTCGCAACGGTGGGGCCGCCCTGGTGCATGCTGCAATATAACGCCGTCAGGGCAGCTGCCTCGGAGGATAAAGGATGTGGTTGAGAAGGCGGGGTGCCCCAGTGCGCCTTGCCCTTCGATGATGATGACATCAGGGTTCTCAATTTCAAATGCTTTGACAATGGTGGCTTCCATCTCGCCTGCACAGAACTGTGACGGGACGGCATCAAGTGCGACACCGTAACGAGCACCCTGGATCAAACCGGTCTGGCCGGTGCCGATCATGACGGCTTTGATGCCGCAATCATTCAGGGCGCGAGTCAGAATGGTGGCTGTGGTGCGTTTACCGATAGCACAGTCGGTGCCCAGTATGGCAATACGTGGGCAGGTGACCTCGGCGATGCGGCCACTGAATACGCGTAGTTCCTTCTTGGGGCGCGGTTTTCGAATATCAAGGATCGTTACATTTTTCTCTGCACTCAGTGCAGCAAACTCCGGGTCATCGCTCAAGAACTCATGCAGGCCATTCACGATGTTCATCCCCAGGCCCATAGCCTTAAGCATCAAACTGCGTTCATCAGGCGATAGCATGCCACTGGATGGTGCCATGCCGAAGATGAAATAGTCGGGTATATAACCGGCTCGTATCAGTGATTCGGCGAGATTGTTACAGATGGGGATGGCATTTGGCTTGTTGTCGAGCACCGTGCCTGTGTCAAGGCCGGCCTTCTCACTATCGATGACTGAGAGGATCTCATATTTTTCTGAGGAACGAACCAGCCCGTTAGCGGTTTTACCATCGATGGCACCGAAGTTACCTTCACAATAGACAACTGCGGTTGCGATTTTTTTCTTTGTATCGAGAGGCTGCCGCTGTACGGGTAGCGCCAAATTGTTCCTGGCGGCACGTTCGTGGTTAGCGATGAGTGGGTTTGATAGTGTGGAAAGTGAATCCGAGGAGGATGAAGCGATATCTGTGAGGGTCTGGACGGTGGAGATCGGCGGCGCCTGTTGAGAATATGGGCGGGCCTGAGGTGGGTATGGGGGCACTATAGACATAATAATCCTTCAAGTTGAGTGAGTTCCAGAGGGGGGCAACAGGATCGTGCCGACCTTATTTTGCCGGATGTCAACGAGAGGAGCCCACGAATAGGTGGTGGCTTATGCAGCAGGACATATTAACATAGATCGCAGTGGGACGTTGAGATCATTATGGAGAATGCTGATCTGAGGTTAGCTGCCGCCGCGTGTCTATACTCAAGTGGAAACTCAATAGGCTAAACTTTGAGTTGAAGAGTGTGTTTCTAGACCATGTGGTAATAAGAAGAATGACCAGCACCGAAAGACCAGGAAAGACCAGGACACCCATTACTTGCCCCAGCAAAGATGATGGATGTCCTTTTGTTTTTCAAGGTCATTCATACACAACCAGAAAAGATGTCAGAAGCTGATTTTCAGGTGGCACTAGAAAAGGCCAAACAGCGTATCTTGCATGCAGCTACCAATAATGTTCCAAGCAACATCAACCAAGATGGTAAGGAGGAGAATAACGAAGCGCAAAACATGGCGAATCGTTTTCGCAAGAATGGCAAGGCCTACTTCCGCTTCATTACTACTCCGGGAATGGATCCAACAAATAATGTTGCAGAACAGGCGATACGTTTCATTGTCATTGACCGTTTTGTAACCCAGGGCACTAGAAGCAAGAAAGGCCGTGAAGCAAATGAGCGGTTATGGACCGTCATTGGTACCTGTGCACTTCAAGGACGCTCCGCCTATAACTTCATCCTCCAGGCAGTCCATGCCTATTTTCACAATGAGCCAGCACCATCATTGCTGCCTGGGTTTACGTGACAATACTAATGTCTATTTGCTTCCACGGATAATGCATCTCCATAAGGCTCGATTGTCAACCACCACCTGCCTTTAAGACCCTTCAAGCCCCGCAGCTCCACTACCGCTAAGCCTATGGTTCGTGCCTTGCTTGGTGACAGCGTCATTTATACCCTGTGAACGGTTACATATTATCTAATGCAGCAGCTACTCATGTTTCAAGTGACGATGTTGTAAGTATGTATATTGATTGGCTGGGCACGTTTTCAGAAATGCATTTCCAAGTAATTGGTGCTATCTATAATAGAGATGGAATTACACGTGGTGATATATGGAGAAAAATAGGCAAAGGTAACGTTGCAGAAAACTCAGCAGACGCAGATTTATATAAGTTATTAATTCGTGACCTAAGCACAGGTGGAATCATACGCCAGCATAGAGAAGTAGATCACTTTGGCAATTTCATATCCAAACCAACAGTAAAAAGAACAAAAGGCAGCAGTAAAAAGCCTCCTGTTTCTGCTTTTGATGAAATTGAATTTAATGCGAATAATGAACAACCCTAAGCTATTCTAGACCTGCCTGCCTTCCTGGACCCCTGGACCCCTGTATTAGGACCCCTGTATTAGGACCCCTGTATTAGAACCCCTGTATTAGTATTTTAGCGGGGAAGCATCTAATCTAGACCTGTATTTTTGACCCTGTATTTCCCGCGAGGCGTTCCTGAGCAAGAAAGGCAAGGGCATCGTCTTTCACTATACGCCCAAGCACGCATCATGGATGAACCAGATAGAGATCTGGTTCGGCATCCTGATGAGGAAAGTGATCAAGCGGGGCAACTTTCTATCAAGAGACGATCTAAAGAAAAAGATCCTCGACTTCATGGACTATTTCAACGAGACCATGGCTAAACCATTCAAGTGGACTTACCAGGGCAAAGCCCTGGTAAAGTGATGGACATATAGAAAAATTATTGGACAATTCTTGTTTATTTGGTATTTGCCGGGCAAGGTACTAGCTAGGAGTGCTTTCTCTAGAAATATTGCATCAGAGTTATTGTACATAGCCAGTATGCAGCTATGATTGTTGATACAGGAGAGTAAAGAGATGCTCATGGCAATCAGAGCCACACACCGTAAGTCGGCTTGGGCCAGACTACTGGCTCTCATCCTCTGCTGCTACGCCTCAAACCTCTTTGCCAATGGCGATCCCACGGTCGAAGTGGAGATCATCAAATTCAAATTCCTGCCCCAGGAGATCTCCGTCAAAATTGGTGACACTGTGCGCTGGACCAACAGAGAGAAACGCCAATACCACAGCGTCTGGTTCGAACAAGTGGGGGACCCGGAGCCGGACTACATCTTCCCTGACGAGACCTACCTGCGCACCTTCAACAAACCCGGCAACTTCCCATACCGATGCGGCCCTC
>JBEVXV010000010.1:0-6928 GCA_040505915.1 Sedimenticola sp.
GTTGAGATACGAGTGTCATAGTTCCGTTTTTGCCGTTCTGCACTAGATTTCAATTTGGAACGTACTAGTTGGTAAATTTTCGACATTTTGCTTTCCAAGTTATGAATATATTCGGAATAGGTGTCACTGTCAGCACTTCCATGTGGCGCATGTCCCACTAAAAAATGAACAGGTAAATTCACCTCTCGTCCAAACATCAGCTTATTTGGAGTCTCCCCAGTTGAAGGGTGCACACATGATCGGTATGCTGACGTCATCAGTGGCAAGTAAACATCCCAATGTGTTTGTTCAGTGTTTACGTAAGTAGTTATCATGTTTAACAGGGTCTGATTAAATCGCTCCACCATACCATTGGCTGATGGCCTGTACGCGCTCGTCCGGGTCTGGTTTATTTCCAGTAATACACACATTTGCCTAAACAGTTCGGACTGGTAATTCCTTCCCTGGTCAGACAAAATGTCAATGGGAATTCCCATTCTAGAAAAGAATTCCATTACGAGCTTATTAGCCACAGTATGTGCCGCCTGGTCAGGTAGGGCATATGCCTCAACGTACTTGGTGAAGTTGCACATTGCCACTAATATGAACCTATTTCCTGATTCACTAGTTGGTAGTGGCCCTAGTATGTCAGTTGACACTCGATCCATGGGGTATCCAACAGTATACTTCTGTAGTGGTGCCTTTGCAACCCTTGTCAACTTCTTTCTTTCCCCACAGAAGTCACATTGTTTAATCCATTGCCGCACACTGGCACCCATTCCATACCAATAGAAGCTAAGTCTCAGTTTATCTATCGTTTTGCTCACGCCAAGGTGAGCTGACGGCAAAGCATTATGTGCCAGTTTCATTACGTCTTTATGTAATATTGCCGGCAGAACGAGCTGGTCATAATTCTCCTTTGAACCTGTTGACACCCAACACTTAAACAACAGACCATTCCTTACATGTATCTGCGACCAGTACAACCACAAGTTCCTAGTCGCTGGGCTTTCGCCGGCTACTACATCTCTAAGTGGTCTATCGCTACTTTGCAGCCTCCACTTCAGCACGGGACTGATATCCGGATCGGAAGACTGCATTTTGGCCATTTCCCTTGTAGAATATGAGCCAATCCAATTTGAAAATTGTTCATTTTCTACACGTCCAGTTTGATCACTGTTATCAGTTGCCTCCCGGCGCCTTGGAAATAGACCACCAGCATGTGTTGACAATCCAAGGTCCTTCTCGAGAGTACCATTTCCCAGATCCACATCCTCACTCTCAGGCTCAGTCGACTCTTGGTTGACCCTCAGATGCTTGACTTTCCCCAATGGGACTTGTTTGCGAAATATACACGCAAACTGCACCAATAGCCTGACACCAGCCACTATGTAATCGCGTCCAGCCATAATAATACAGCTAATTACAGTTAAATACATCACCATGTAACGGTAAAAAGCACTTGAACATGTTTGAACACTAATTCGCCTTGAGATTAGTGGTACCACATCGTCCATGTCCTGCAATACTGACCACTCCTTGTGCTTCTTGGTGCAACTTTTACAACCACCGCACGGCAACGTCTGCAGGACCGATGTTCCGTCGAAACATGGACATTCAGCTGGATCACAAGGTATCCTTGACAGGGCATCAGCATTAACATGCTTTATTCCCTTTCTATGTTCTATCACAAAATCAAATTGCGAAAGTACTTCAATCCATCGCGCCATCTGATTCTCTGGATTCTTAAAAGACATGATCCATCGCAATGAACTATGATCAGTCCTGACAATAAGCTTTCTCCCCAACAAGTATTGTCTAAACTCCTGTAGGTAGACAACAACTGCCAACATTTCACGCCGAGTACAACAGTAAGCCCTTTGAGGTTTTGTTAGTGACTTACTGGCGTAGCAAATCGGACGTTCTTCCATTTGTTGTGACTTCTCACACCACTGCATCTGTGACAACACTGATCCGATTGCATAATCGGAAGCATCACAGTCCAAAATGAATGTCCCAGCATCATCACGAGGAAATGCAAGAACCTCTTCACCCGTCAATGCAGACTTTAGGTCGTCGAAACTGCCCTGGCACTCTTCATTCCATTCAAACGGTTGTCCGGCCTCTAACAACCTGTGCATGGGTTTTGCACGTGCCGCAAAACCCTTAATGAAGCGTCTGTAGTAAGAACAGAATCCCACAAATGACCGCACATCTGTAACATTCCTTGGAATTGGCCACTCTTTGATTGCCTTAACCTTGCTCAAAAGTGGTTTCACACCATTTCTAGTAACCAAATGCCCAAGAAATGCCACCTCCTGTTGGAGCAACGAACACTTGGGAGCCTTCAACTTTATTCCCGCTTCACGCAATCTGGTAAACACAACTTCCAAACTGGCTAAATGATCACTGAAGGTTTTGGCATATACTATTATGTCGTCCAGATATATGAGTAATATGTGCCATTGTAGGCCACGCATAATGAGTTCCATGAACCTCTGGAAGGTTGAACCAGCGTTACAAAGTCCGAACGGCATTACATTATACTCGTACAAACCTTGTTTACACACAAACGCTGTTTTTGGACGATCCTCCTCTTCCACTTCTATCTGATAATAAGCGGATAAAATATCGAGGCACGAAAACCAGCTTGCACCGCCTAAGTGATCTAGGCAGTCATTTAAATTTGGCAGGGGATATGCATCCTTTTTAGTAACTGAATTAAGAAGTCGATAATCCACGCAGGGCCTCGTCGTTCCGTCTCGCTTCCGAACATACACTAATGGAGCTGCCCACGATGAAGAACTCTCTCGAATCACTTTTGATTTTAGCTGACCTTGAATTATCTTGGATTCTTCATCTGCAAAGGCAAACGGTGGTCGACGTGGGCGTTGTTTGGCTGGGGGATTGTCCCCAGTGTCAATTCTGTGCTTAACCACTGATGTACGCCCGAGGTCACTTGATGAGCTGGCAAACACATCACTATGTTTTATTAATAGTGACTTCAATTGATTTCGTTCGGTCTGGTCTAAGTTCTCACTTGAGCATTCAAAAAGCTCAACTAGATGTTCTGGTACTGATTCGTTGTGATTATCACTTTGCAAAATATTTGCCTTGGAATCAGGTCCACAAACCGCTATCTCCTCGACTTCTTCAAGGTGTGCCAATTTTTCCCCTTCGCTGATTATAACATTGGAAGACGACGGATTCAAGACACGAATCGGTATTCCCATATCCCTTCTATTTGGATCAACAAGGGCATATCCAATCATTAAACACTGGTCACTGTCCTTTACTGGAGACACTAAACCATATTTTGACTGTATTTCCTCATCTGCCTCGCCTTCAATTATCGCCTCACTAAATGCCGGTATGGTGACAGTGCCATCACACCTAATTCTAATTGCTCGCATGCTCACTTTTTCGATGAGAGTGGGGTACTTCTTTTTATTCAACTTGAGACCAGATTCAGCACTTAACACGTAATTATGAGCCTGAAGGAAGTCAAGTCCCAATAATCCATCCTCTCTTATGGGGGCCACAAAACACTGCCACTGAAAATTATCCCTCCTAATTTTAAAGTCCAATGTCACAGTGCCCAACACAGGAAGTAGCTCATCGTTGGCGACTTCTAGTTTCAATGAAGGACTTACTTTCCCAAGCTCGGGACGCATATTCTGGGGCAACTTGTTATAAACGTTAGAAGAAACAACTGTAACTGCAGCCCCTGTGTCCAGAACTAACTTGGCATTGACAGAATGAATGTCTACAGGAAGCAGTATTGATAATCCACTGTTTATCTCACGACATGACACTTTTATAACTGTTTCACTACTCCTACTTGCACTCTGTTGGACCAAAGCAGGGCCGTTTGCCTCAGTCCTCCTTAGTTTTCCTGCCTCTGCATGGCAGCTCCATCAGCAGCCAATGCACGGTTCGGGCAATCGGTTGCGTAATGTCCCATTTCATGACACCTGTAGCATTCCACTGTCGACATATTCCTTCTCCTGAACGAGCGGTTTGAAGTTTCGTGCCGTTTATTTTCAAAAAGACCCTTTTTCAGCATAGACGTGATTTCATCAAATTTCTTATCCATACTACACTGAACTTCATTTTTGAATTCGTCAAACTTTTCTTCAGTAACGACCTTGGCCTCTGGCTTCGCGTTTTTCACTGCTTTTATCCGCACTGGCGCAGAAGCCGGTTTGAAAGGCTCTTCTTTGAAACTTTTGTACATTTCCAAAATGTCGCATGCTTCATCGATGGATTGTGGGATTTTTATACCGACGGCGAGGACCATTTGCTGATCGCCAATTCCCTTCAGAAAATGTCTGAGACTGATAGTATCCAATGTGACGCCATCCGCAGTTGGATAACTGCTCCTTACTAGCCTTTTAATGTCCGAGACATACTCAACCAGCTTTTCTTTCTGGCCTAACTTCCTAATTTCCAGCTCAGCAAGATATGATGCTGCAGAACGCCTTTCTTTAAATCTAGATGCCAGCGCATGCTGTAGGTCATAGAATGATGATCTCACATTTGCATCCAGTTGGTTGAAGACATAGTCTGCAGCTTCACCTCTTAAACAATTTGTCAGCCGAAAAACTTTCTCGTCACTATTCCATTTGCAAACATTTGCCATGTCTGTAAATGGACGAATAAAAGTCTCATATGATCCTTTTCCATCATATAGCATCTGCCTCGGTAATGGCACTTCATATCTCGCGACGTGCGGCGCAGACCTCCGCATATTGACGATGCCTGGTGCCCGCGCCTGTGGCGAAGCCTCGTGAGCAGATATAAGTCGTTGCCGACGCGCTTCATCTGCCCAAGGGTCTGGCGGCAGCAGCTGTTGTTGCCTTGCCCGAGCTTGTTCTTCTTGCAATGCGCTACGTGCCTGATGTATTTCTTCGCGCATTGCCCGGAGGGCGCTCTCCCTTTCCCTGCTCATGTTTTCCGCCTGTTCTTGCATCTGGCGTCGCATTGACTGTACTTCAACATCCACTTCGTCACGTGTTTCTTGCAGAATGACGTTGAGACGCCTATTTTCACGTTCTAGATCTGAGAAAGCACTTTCCATATTAGAGTTTTTCTCAGATGAGATACGAAGATTCTCACGCAAGTCTTCTATTTCATGCACATTAACATCTTCTTCCTCCATATCCTGATTTTGGCCACTGCCATCCTTCGGAGTGTTCTTCTTCGGCCCCATTTCTGTTGTTAACTTTGCTGTTATTCCTGCTTGTATACGTCGGGTAATTCGTCGTCCGAGGTCAGTGCATTTTTCAATTTCGCGTTTTCCAATTCAAGTTCACTTATTTTCTTATTTTTGTTTTCCGAGCTTTGATTCGTTAATTTAATAAATTTATCTAAAACACTCGCGTAGTTTGATACTTGTAATTCTAAATGCTCAGTTAAATTTTTGAGTTCTAAATGTATTACTGATAATGTGGTTTGAAGCTCCACAATTTCCCTATCACTACCACTCATATTTCATTTCAAATTTTTATCGCACATGGAATTTCACTAATAATTATCACTTAATTATCACACATAAACCTTTTACTAATAATTATCTTGCACTAACTTTTCATTTTCTAATTGAAGAACATGCTTTTGCTCCTCTTCAACTAACTTGTTGTACCGTATCACAGTCGCGTCGTAATCGCCAACTTCTCGTTTTAAATATTCAATTAGGCTTCCAATTTATAATACCACAACTAAAAGCGTTTTCTGAGCTTTGGTTATTTCAGCCCTGTTCATGTTTTAGCAAAAGGAGAGAGAAAAGCACACAATGGACACTGTTAGCTAGTCTATGAATTTCAAGAAAACAATTCCCAGGTGCAATCAGCTTCTCACCAATGTTGATGTCAGCACACAGGATAAAACCAACATGACGGCGTGTGCAAGTCCATAAATCCCGCCGCTAGCCACCAGTGTTACATCGGCACCTGGACTGTCTGATCACACACACTCTATCATTGTAGTGATATCAGTAATGATGGCAGAAATAACTTGGCAAACTCCATCTCTGCAGTTAACTCTTTATTACTACATAACTAATACTAAATATTGGTAGCATGACTTTCATAATTATACTCAAACTGTCTACTAAATGTGAGGACGAAATTTTGCGCACCTCTCTCCCCCTCAGAACAAGATGCAGGCCCTTTTATAGTAAGTAGCATGATGCTCAGCTCAACCCAACCTGTTGGTTTGAGCTGAGCGGCTCATGCGAGCCTATGATGCTCGGTGCAACCGACCCAGATACTATGTTGGTTTGAGCCTATGATGCTCAGGCCAACCGAGCAGCTCAATTGAGCCGAGCGTGTTCGGGCCAACATCTAGTCTGCAAGAAACTGGGTCAATCAGGCTCCAAGCAACCAGTTTTGACCGAGTTTCCCTATTTGAGTGACCTGTAGAAAAAGGGACTGGATTGGTGTGTTTTCATAACAGCCAACAAATATAATCCTCATGGAAAAGGTGCATAAAGTCCAATTGACACAAATGCCAAATCATAACAATATAAAAATAAACATTTGAAACCTTTCTCCCAATTTATAGTTTATTATTTAATATCATACTCGAGACAGCAATTATTCCCCAATCATGGCTCGTTGGTCTTATTTGCCCAATTTACAAACATAAAGGCGACAGTAGCGATCCTGAGAACTACCGCCCAATTACTCTAGTAAGCTGTTTTAAACCAGGCTTACAACATTTCTAGAATATAATGACATTTTGGAAGAGAATCAAGCAGGCTTCAGAAAAAAATATTCTACCACTACATTAATTGAGATTTTAAAAGCGCGAAAACAGAAATTATTTTGTTCATTTATTGATTTTAGTAAAGCATTTGATTCAGTTTGGAGGGCGGGTCTGTGGCAGAAACTTCTAAAAAATGAAATAAACGGGAAAATGTTTAGAATTATTTTTAATATGTATCAGA
>JBEVXV010000011.1:0-5474 GCA_040505915.1 Sedimenticola sp.
GTTCTAAATTGTACGGTTATAAATAAAAAAGATACTCTGTATTTATCGTTGTAATCTGGTCATCACATGTGGCGTCGTCGGCAGGATCTGAGATAGTAGACAAGAGGGTGTAATCATATTAATGTCCACTGTGGTATTGGCCGATTCGCGGCTAAAAGGAATTGAAAAAGATCCCAATTTCCCACCTTCATTTTTCACATTCAATGTCAAATCTGGCTCACGAATCAAAGACCATAAACAGTTTGTGAAACGACTTGGGAGGGAACACAGGGCTTATAATTTATTCATTATTGCCGTGGGAATAAATGACATTCCTGATGACATTGCTGATAAAACAGATAATTGTGTCAACAAACTGTTAACAAAAGTAACCTCTAAATACCATGTCTTGTGTAGGACAATAAAGAAAAGTAATTCAAATGCCCAAATCGTAATCGCAACAATTCCACCAAAACATCTGCTCCGGTCCATCCAAAAATATCCGCAAAAATCCCCAATTGATGTACAACAAGTAACCGATAAACACCAGAGTTCGTTTGCACAATTTCTGAGCAGAGTTAATACTTATATAAATGATTTCAACACTCGCGAAACCGGACGACACTTGCCTTTACACACAAATCTGAGAAATCATAGGGGCCGAAGAAGGACTAAATTTAGATACGACAAGTTTACGGATGGATTACACCCATCAACTGAACTGAAAAGGAACTGGTTCAATACGATTTTGGATTTGCGACAAGACCTGATCGGCTAAACATCTGAACTGGTAAGTTGAGCCCGCAGGCCACTGCCAGTTACTACATACATAAATAGAACATACTGGCTATAACATTAAATAGATTAGTCGCGCTTACCTGCAAAATTAGTCGGCATACACCTAAAACCTGAGTGCAATCACGGTCACACACCCAAAATGTCAAAAAAGAGTAAAATTAAAAAGCTGGAGGCCCGTATAGAAGAGTTATCAGACGAGCTACTGGCGGCAAAAGTAGATTTTACAACTGATTATGAACCTGATTGTAAACCACCATCAGTAAAATACACAAACATACCTGAAGTGAAAGCCCCAATCTTTAAAGGGACTGAATCCGAAGATTTTCTTGCATGGCTACGGAACTATGAACGGGTAGTAGAGATTAACAATTGGTCCAAAGATTTTTGTTTAAAGCATATATCAACAGTGCTGCATGATGAAGCTAATTGCCGATACTGGGACTGTACCGAGGCTGAGCGTGCCAGTTGGAACATATTATTACCAGCCCTGGAAAGTAAATTCTCACCTGAAAGTAATCGCGCGTCCTTTGAAGCTGCGTTTGAAACGAGGAAAAAGTTAAATGGGGAAAGCTTGGATAAGTATATGCTTGAGCTAAAAAATCTGTCAAAGAAGGCATACCCAGACTGGGAGGATAAATACCGGGACAAGTTAGTTACTAAATATTTTATTGATGGTATAGACGAAAATTTAAGAATTTGGGTCCTCCAAGCAAACCCCAAGACAGCAGATGATGCACTACAAGCAGCATTGAGATCAAATGCCAACTTGCAGAGAACACCAAACAATCCGAAACAAGCAAAGGAATCCGGTGTCATGATTGGAGCAACACAAGCTGTGGAAACAACCAACCTGGCAGAAGCTATAGCGATCGCGCTGGAAAAACGAGGCATTGGGACTAACGTGAGCAATCGGCCGGACCCGGGCAGATACAGAGGGTACAGCGGTAGAGGCGCACGTTACTCAAGGGGCCGAGGTCGGGGACAGTATGCGAGAGGGGCGTGTCACGCATGCGGGCAACCAGGTCACTTTTGGAGGGACGCTATCTGTCCCAGGTCACCTGCATTTCAGGGGACAGGGGGACCCATGGCAGCCGGACAGTCGGGAAACGAGTAGGGGGTGGGCGAACAATGGCCACTTCTCCACCCCAATCAGAACAACATATTGGTCAATCCGTACCACTGGGTATTAATGCAGCAAATGGTACTGCTGTATATGTCAATTGTACAATTGGAGGATTACAAGTGTGTGCACTTGTGGATACTGGAGCTCAAGTCACGCTTATTAATAAAGCTGTATATGACCAAATACAAAACAAACCAGCATTAATCCCAACCAAATTAAACGTCAATGGACCAAACTCAGAATCTCTGGGTGTATGTGGCGTTGTGAACATTGACATGACAATCAGTGGTGTCATTAGGAATTGGCCTGTATATGTATGTGACCAACTTTCCCAGTCTATGTTATTGGGGGAGGATTTCTTGCGCAATGAAGGGGCAGTAGTGAACTTTGCTACAAACACTTTGTCGTTCGCAAATGTTTCAACACGGCTATTTTACAAACAGTCTTTAGAGGTATGTCGTGTAACTATATCTGAAACCGTGGAGCTGCCAGCACGTACAATGTTAAATTTGAACTGTCATGTCACTGGAGGGAAATCAAAAGAAAATATACATGGAGTCCTGGAACCGGCATCGTCATTTGAAGCTAAATATAATATTGGGGTAATAAAAGTGGCTGCCATAGTTACACAGGGAGAAATCCCCGTGAGGATGTTTAACCCATCAGAAACCTCGGTGCGAATTTGGAAAGGAAGTACTGTTGGACATCTACACCCACTATTGGATGAAACACAGATTGACAATCCAGAAGTACCAAAATGTTGCTATTTTGTGCGAGCAAACGACACCACCCTTAATTGTAGATCATTGACCGTTAACCAAACTGAATGTGAAGTTACAGCCTCTCAGTTACGAACTGAAATGAGCAAATTGTTTCCCATCAAAAACCCGGATATATCTGAAGAAGAAAAAGTATTGCATTATGAAATTTTGGCTAAACATTCAAAGGCAATATCGAGAGGACCTCATGACATAGGCACGGCAATATCTGTGAAGCATAGCATAGACACTGGACAAGCGCAGCCTTGCAGAACGACACTGCGGCGAATGTCACCAGTCAAAAGGGATGAGGTTAGAGAAGAAGTTCACGCAATGCTTGAACATGATATTATAGAGCCTTCTAACTCACCATGGTCTGCATCAGTTGTGTTAGTGCACAAAAAAGATGGGGGGCGGCGATTTTGTATAGATTACAGGTCACTCAACATGATAACAAAGAAAGACGCATACCCATTGCCACGCCCAGACGACATTTTGGAATCACTGGCTGGGGCACTCTTCTTCAGCCATTTCGACCTTGTTAGGGGCTACTGGCAGTTCCTCGTCGAGGAAGATGATCGCGAGAAAACAGCCTTCTCTACGCCGGATGGGCATTATCAGTTTAAAAAAATGCCGTTCGGATTAACTAACGCACCTGCCACATTTCAGAGAGCTATGGACCTCATCTTGAAGGGATTGTCCTGGGTGGATTGTGTTGTCTATCTTGATGACATTGTGATCTTTGCAAAATCTCTGGAAGAACATAGGCATAAATTGGAGGAAATATTGTCAAGATTTGAAAATGCCGGCCTTAAAATCAAACCTGAGAAGTGCGAACTGTTGCCAGTGGAGATGAGTTTATTAGGACACATCGTTTCGAAAGGGGGTGTGCGGGTGGATCCGGAAAAAGTGGAAGTTATTAATGCATGGCCACCGCCCAGTAATCTGGCTGAGCTAAGATCATTTCTGGGACATGTGGGCTATCACCAGAGATTCATCTCAAATTATAGCAATATAACAGCTCCGCTGAGACATTTGGAGAAGAAAGGCGTAGCCTTCCAGTGGTCAGAGGAGGCGGATGATGCCTTTCGCAAACTCAAAACTATGCTGTGTTCAGCACCTGTACTTGCCTTCCCCAACTATAAATCAAAATTCATTGTCGATGCAGATGCAAGTGAGGAGGGTATTGGTGCGACTTTGTCACAAATCCAAGATGGCGTAGAAAAGCCAATTGCTTTTGCTGCGAAAGCACTCCATGGCGCTCAACGAACAACTTACACTGTCTATCAAAAAGAAATGTTAGCCTTGGCTTGGGCACTAGATCACTTTGAACCGTATATCTATGGCCAAACATTCCTTGTAAGAACAGATAATCGTGCCCTCTCATGGTTAAAAACAACCAAAAACATGCGCGGACCAGCTTCGCGCTGGCTTGAACGCATCATGGACTTCATGCCATTTGAAATTGAACACCGACCAGGGAAGGATCATACAAATGCAGATGGATTATCACGCCTGCCGTGGAGTAGAACTCAAATAGAGTGCGAAGATGAATACACCAATCTCAAATCATATACCGACTTGATAAATGTGAGATCCCAAGACAGCAAATTTGATATCGGGTGTAACGCCATTATACAGGGGCATGGAACAGAAAGTACATTCTCACAAAATATGGGCCTTGGTCCCCTTAACGGATGGTCAAGAGATGAAATCAGCAGGGCCCAGAAAGAAGACAGCACGTTGTCGACTGCCATTCAGTGGCTGCAACAAAACAAGCGCCCGTTAAAGAATGAGATGCAGGGGGCCAGTCGAAAATTGTGGTCACTTTGGTCTCAATACCCAAGACTAACATTACAGAACGGATTACTTTATAGAATTTGGTATGACGTTTCCGATACTAGACTACAACTGTGGCTGCCTGATAAACTTGTACCCGTAGTTTTGTTTAGTTTACACAGTTGCGCAGGGCATTTGGGACAGGCAAAGACAGTGGAGAAATTGAGACAGCGGTTCCATTGGGTTAATCTTAGAAATGACACATTACTGTATATACAACAGTGCAAAGTATGCCAGGAATCGAAGAGTCCATCAAAAACAGCCAAGGCCCCGTTAATAAACATGAAGTCGGGTTATCCACTCGAGAGGGTCGGAATAGACATTGTTGGGCCACTGCCAAAAACACAGCGAGAAAACAGTTATATTATTGTAGGTGTGGATTACTTTACTAAATTCCCATTTGCTTTTCCACTACAAAATACCGTGGCAGAAACAGTGGCTGATGTTCTCATGAATCAAGTTATTTGTATTTTTGGTGTACCGACTTCCATACACTCGGACCAGGGACCCAATTTCGAGAGCTCTGTATTTCAATCGCTCTGCGAAATGGTGGAAACAGCAAAAACCAGAACCTCCCCCTATACCCCATGGGGGAATGGTGAAACGGAACGAATGAACAAAACCCTGATACAGATGCTCAGGGCTATGGTAGAGGGCCACCCAGAGAGCTGGGATCAACTCCTCCCGAAAGCATTGATGCATTATCGTTCAGCAGTGCACGCTTCAACAGGCTTCACACCCTATCTACTCATGTTTGGGCGTGAGATGCGACTGCCTATTGATGCAATACTAGGTGATCCCCCGGGTATGATAGTGAAAACATTGCCACAGTACGTCGCTGAACAAAAGGAACAAATACAAGCAACCGAGCAAATTGCTAGACACCACTTGCACACGGCCTATAGGTATCAGAAGGATCATTATGACATAACAGCTAGAAAACAACGCTTCGAAGTGGATGATCTGGTCATGTTGTA
>JBEVXV010000012.1:0-5373 GCA_040505915.1 Sedimenticola sp.
ATTTCATTAGAAGTCTATTTTATTATGCTCTCAACTGTGTTTTAATATGTTATCACAACATGCTTTAGCGCAGAAAAGGACTACATATTAAAAAAGCAGATTACAAATTTAAAACAAACAATCATCTGCTGCATGTGAAAATAGTTAAACCATTTCAGTGCAGGAACTGCTGATTATTCATATTCTACTTATTTCTCACCAAAAAACATGTTTTGGTAGCACACTAGAATCCAGTTGAGATGATTCAAGTGCACTTCCTAAACACGTTTGTGTGAAATATGAAGCAGATCCGAGCAAGGAAACAGAAAATATAGGCCATTTACCCGAACGCACCAAGTATTTGACCTATTTAAAAATTGTCAACTATTTGGTATTAAACTAGACTTACCCCAGTAAGTCGAAGTTTGATATAGATTTTATATACCACAAATACTTTGGGGGTTACATAGAGTAACGAAGTGTCACGTGATAACATCAGCCTTTAGAGATATAAGTGCAGCTGGATACAGCAAAACCTTTTTAACTACATGTAGTGCAATGGGTGGGAAATATCCACACGGGCTGGGTATGTAACCCCCAAAGTATTTGTGGTATATAAAATCTATATCAAACTTCGACTTACTGGGGTAAGTCTAGTTTAATACCAATTTTATTACCCACAAATACCTTTGTGGGGTTACAAAGAGATTTTAGAGTTGCTGAATCCAACTGCACTAATGTAAATCAAGCAGTCTAATCATGGACTTACATAATAGTCATGATATTTGTACAATGTACCTGCCTCTGCGTATATTGTCAGTGCATATACATATAGTACAACATGCAATTACATACCAATTGAAGCTGGTCTAGTCGCTACATGTTTGTAAGACTCCCTGTTGAATAACGCTCGCACTCTGTATAGGTCGACTGTAGAACTTCTGGAAAGTACTAGTCTGCGACCATCCAGCAGCCTTCATAATTGTCTCTATTGGCATAGCCTTAGTCCTGGCTGCCGAAGTTGCAGCTGCACGAGTGCTGTGGGGTGTAAACAACTTGGTGTCGATACCGGCCTTTAACATCACTGATTTAATCCAACTAGACACAGTCGCCCGTGCTATCGCCTTAAACGGGGACTGAGTAGAAATCAACAGTTGTGTCTCTGCTCCTCGAAGAGCTTTTGTTCGCGTCAAATATTGCGTAATGGCGGATACAACACATAGTTTGCGATCTGAGGGGTATTCACTCAGAACAATGTTTTCCTGATGATAACCAGGTCGCGATTGTTTCAATAGTCTTGGAATTGTTATATATAATTTGTCATGTAGTATCTGTATGTCCTCCACATTCAATAAATGGATGAACTGTCCTCTTTGACCCGTTAAAATAGCGAGTAAAATACACACCTTTTGTGACAATTGTAACAGAGTGAGCTCCTCACCAAGCGATACAAAATATTGAAGCACAATGTCCGGGTCCCAGATTGATGCATACTTGGGTAAAGAAGGGCGTTTATTAAACACCCCCCGCATGAATTTCGATATTAGCGGATTATTACTAAACTCTAAAGTATTGTCACTACAGATACCTATAAAGTTACTTAGTGCTGACCTTGCAGTATTAATTCCACTATAACCGATTCCAGAATCAAATAAGTGGGTCAAAAAGTTGATAATCATAGTTACAGTAGGTCTAAATGAATCAACTTGTTGTTCGACTGAAAACACAAGCCATTTCTTGATGTAGACCTCATATTGTTTCTTGGTGGAATTTCGCCAAGCTTGTAGGATGATATCGGCAGCGTTGCCCTGAATTCCCTTGTTCGACAGTGCTTCCCTGATAATGGAAAAACACCCAACTTCATCTTTTGCAGTGGATGTCTTCTTTCTGGCCTGTGGGGTAGCTCTAGGATCTGCTGCGGATCCGGCAGGATTTTTGGATTGTCGTGCAGTAGTGCTAGCAGGGATGGCCACCATGTCTGTGTTGTCCAAATTGGGGCGATGACAATCGCGTCTGCTGCATCCTCCACTATTTTCCGCAAGACCATGCCTAACGTACTGAAAGGAGCAAAAATATACGATGTCATGTTTGTCCATGAAATTGAAAATGCATCCAATGCCACTGCATTTGGGTCTGGTCTGAATGACACATAGTTGTCCAGTTTGTGATTCAACCTAGAGGCAAATAAATCTATGTCCAGATGTCCATATCGATGCTGAATGTTTCTAAATACCTCCATATTCAATGACCATTCTAAATCCTCATTAAATTTCCTGGACAGAGCATCTGCCTCGATATTTGCAACGCCCGGTACATGACCCACAGTCAACCAAATGTTTTTGTCAATGCACCAGATCCAGATTTCTCGGGCAAGGTCATTTAGTGCTTGTTTTTTACCACCAAAATGTGTGATGTAAGCGCAACTCGTAGTGTTGTCCATGTAAATTTGGATGTGGACATCCTTGTATGTAGAACACAATGATAGAAGACCAAGATAACAGGCTTTCAATTCGAGAAAGTTAATATGTTGGTCCTGCTCGTCGATTGACCAATGTCCACCTGTACTATCCCCAGTAGTATTATTAATCGCTCCCCAACCAATCCTCGAACTGTCTGTGTGGAGAATATATGATGGTTTACCGCGAGATATAGGATTACTACTGTTTCTCAAATTGTCGATCCACCACTGAATTTCGGTCCGGCAAACAGATGTTAATTGAACTTCGGCATTGTAATCACCATGGTGAAATTTGACGTGTTTTTCTTTAAATTTTTCCAAAGGTTTATAATGTAACTGTGCAAATTCTACTCCAGGTTCGCTCGCGACTAGTTTCCCTATAAGTTTTGCTAGCAGTCGAAGGGAGACTGATTTTGAACGGAGCACCTCCTGACACAATAAAAGGATCTTATCAATTTTCTCCTCTGTTAACCTGACTGTCATAGAGGTAGAATTAAGTATGAAACCCACAAATGTAATAGACTGAGAGGGGATCAAGGTCGATTTCTTGTTGTGCACGGTAAACCCCAATTTGTCTAATAATAACACAGTGTCCAACACATTGTTTTGACATTCGTCATAAGTATGACCTTGCAGGCATGCATCATCAATGTAGATTGTACTGACATAACCTTTGTGTCTTAGACTAGAAAAAACTGGTTTTAAAACCTTGGTGAAGACCCGAGGGGATGTGCTTAACCCCATCACCAGGCATGTAAACTGATATTTCTGTCCTTTCCAAAAAAAGCGAAATAGTTTCCTGTCTGATACTCGTATAGGAATACTATAAAAAGCATCCCTAAGGTCAACACCCGAAAAATAACAATTTCGAGTCATAGCATTAATGGTCGACTTCAGTGTTTCCATCTTGAAATGTATTTTCTCTACGTAATCATGATTAAATGGCTTCAGATTCAGTATCACTCTTATATTGCCATCTTTTTTGGGTCTGATAAATATGTTTGAGACAAACTCTCCCTGCTCTGTATCTCGAACAGGTTCAATGATGCCTTTATCTAAGAATTGTTCAAGTTCTGAATCAATTTTCAAAGTTTCAATATCTGAAAATTTTATAGGGTTTGGTGGTCTCATTTGGAACGGTTTATGTGTGACCTCTACTGAGTATCCACAAATAGTTTTCCATATCCATTTGTCAGTCGTGATCTTCGACCAATTTTCCCTATATAGTGAAGTTTTCCCAGCTTTGAAATTTTCTGCAGTGTTTTGTAATTTGAAAGAGTCATAAACATGCTGGTTATGTATGTCTATTTTACTTACACTACATGTGGTTTCTACTGTCGTTTCTGTGACGACCACCTGCCCCTGTATCGTCCCCGGACTGATTGGGTCTGATTTTTGTCGGAAAACTGGGTCCGCCTTGGCGGTTGGTGATTTTTCCCGTAGCCCCGACGAAAACCCTGGTCTGATGAGGATTTGCGTTCGCTCTTGTCAGTTGTGGACGATGATGGTCTACTTTTCCCCAAATGGTAACGTTTTTCCTCATCCAGGTCCTTCAGTTCCGTCTGCAGCTGATCCCCGAATAACTGTGATTCTGACACCGGGTGATCAGGGTTGCAAAGTTTGTGGAACTTGGGGTGCAATTCGGATTTTACGGCATCTTTTCGCATTTGATTGGATGATGTGACCGCATGAGACAACATGTGCATAGTGTCCATTGTTAATTGTTTAAGTTCATGAAGAAGCGGATTTTTCTTCACTTCTTTTTTGTGCGCTGATAACAGATCAATCTGCCGCACCACTGGAGTGATAGCCGCAGAGAATTTTGTCATGGATTTTTGGATTGCGGCATCGACACACTTCCCCTTTGTAGATAGTGTTCTCCACACTACCGGATTAACTTTAGGTATTTTTATGTTCCCTACATTATTAGGGCGGCAATGTTTCTCTCTCAACTTTTTCAAAGCTTCTTGTTGCCCCATAACTCGAAGTCCTTTGTTTATAATCGGAGCTATGTCGCTAGACACTGGGACACCCTCTTCCTCAGTTTCCTTGTAAAAACTCTGCAAATCATTTAAAAATTCATCCTCTGAATCTGCAGATTCCAACTCCGACTCATTGTCAATTTCTATTTCACCTTCGGACAGGGCTTCTTCCAGAGAAATTAACCCTAAACCACTACTTCCTGGTTGTTCACTGACATTAGATGGCGAGGGGTTAGATGGCGAGGGGACTAGCGAGGGGATGTGCTTTTGTTTTGGTGTTTCACATGTTTTCTGTTTTTTGTTCGAACTTTCACCTACCGTCTCCTCACCTGACCGTTTGTTCTCTAACAATTTCAGCCGTTTGTCAATTGCAACCACCGCTGTCTGTACGTTAGTCAACAGCGGTCCCTGTTCGAGCAAACTCCTTAAATTTCGATCGATAGTATCCAAAGTTTGTTGAGACTTCTGCGTCATGGGCGCCGCCATGTTTGTTTTGACTGCCGAACTACTTTTTTCCGGGTTTTCCCCCGCCGTTCCTTTCTCCTCCCGTTCAAAACGTGTAGAGTTATTTTGGTCCGCTGTTCCGTCGCCCGCTCCTACGCCCCTGAGTAAAGGGTCGATTTGATCGGAGACAATGGCTGTTACTTTACCCACCCCGCCGTCACTGCGTACGGGATTAACAGGGTCCGAACCGATCTGCTGGCGATCTCGTTCAGCAGAAAGTCGCTTTCTTTCGCCGACACGCTTCCTGATTTCACTAAGCAGCCCCAGGCTGTTGTTCATGTTGTGAAACTATTTGCGTCGCATCAGTGCGTGACGTCAGCTGATAAATGTCAACCCAATGTCACTGACAAGTTTAATTACCACCGGAAACTTCGCAAAGTTTGGCCTCCACACTGGGTAGGCAAACAGTAATTTCTCTCTCGAGAAATAGCGAATTAGTGGCTACGTCGC
>JBEVXV010000013.1:0-11205 GCA_040505915.1 Sedimenticola sp.
AATTCTTTCCCAAAACTAAAATGTCATCCAAAAATGCCAACAGAGTTTTCCAATTTAGACCCCTCAGCACTAAGTTCATTATTCGACAGTACGTGGCAGGGGCATTGCATAGCCCAAATCCCATACGGATGAACTCAAACAATCCAAACTTTGTTGCGAAAGCGGTTTTCTTTCGATCTGATGGATTAATCTTGATCTGCCAGTAAGCGGAATTTGCATCTAATTTCGAGAATAACGTGTTCCCACTTAAAGTGTCGATACATTCCTCTATTAAGGGTAAAGGGAATACATCTTTGACAGTCACCGAGTTTAAACCCCGGTAGTCAACACACCATCTTACCGTACCATCCCGCTTACGTACTAACACTGGCGATGCTGCCCAGTCGGATGTCGAAGGTTCAATTACCTGCGCTTTCAACATCTTTTCAAGATTAGCAGTTTCTTCATCTGCAAAACAAATAGGAGTTCTTCTCATTTTTTGTTTTATTGGCCTCGCATCACCTGTTTCTATGTTATGTTCGATTGCAGTAAAGTTACCTAGGTCATAATCATTGCTTGCAAAAACATCTTGGTATTCTAAGAGTAACTTTGTTAGCTGTTTGTGCTCGGTGTCATCTAAGTGCTCTTTCGATCTATCTACTAAATCTTGCAAGTGTTCAGGAACTTGCCCATTAGTAGTATGATCAGTTGATGTCACCCGACAAACATTTACAATGTCACTGTTTTCATCATCGTCAGGCTCTATAATTTCCACACCCTCGTATGCTCTACCTACTACCTGCTTACGCTTTAGAACAACATTTCTATCTGAAGGGTTAACAACACAGAGTTTTAGTGCAGGGCCCAGATGAACTGTCCGGGCTACCAGTGCATGTAAATTGGTCTTGGGTTCAACCATAAATTGTGTTAACCTAGAGTCGGTGGAACATTTAACAAGTTTCACTGTATTGGGTGGGATAACAGTTTTGCTATCTACAGTTACTCTAGCAATCCTAGTTTTATTAGAGTTAGCCATCGACATTGGTATTATTTCGCTAGGAAGTTGTAATACTGCCTGCGGCAAATTTATATTGACCTGATGTTTCTGTAGGAAGTCTAAACCCAGTAACATCTCATCCTCTATCGGTGCAACATACACCTTTTCCAAATATTGCACCTTTCCCAGTTTTAATTTAACTGGACCAATAATGGCACCTGGTAGTTTCATTTGCCTGCCAGCAGTATTTAGAGAAATATTCTTTATTACTGGTGGTTTATCTTTAAACCTATGATACACCTGATCGGATATTAGAGTGACCTGCGCCGCCGTATCTACTACTGCTTCAAGTTTGATTCCTTCTACACAGACTGGAACCTTAAGCATTGACGATGAACGAAGCTGATTTATGGTAATAGCCTCATGACTATCATCATCATTGATACTAGCGGGCAGAACCCCAACATCTTCATTTTTGGTACTTTCTAAAAAGAGATCGCCTATGTCTTGGATGATATCATTAATTTCACAATCGTGAAAACTAGAATCATCACGGTTTTCTGCTTTGACTTCTGTTCTATCAAGGCCTACATAACCTTGGGTCGAATCTAGGCCTGCTGACCCGACCCCCATTCGTTTAAATCATCGCTATCAGACTCGGAGTCTTCAGAGACCGTAGCGACTTTTTTGGATTCTGAATTTTTCTTCGGGCATTCAGAACTATAATGACCGAAAGCACGACAGGAATAGCATTGCACCTTAGATTTATCTGTCCTAGAAGGTGATCTAGTCCTTTGGACTATTTTTGCTAAATTGGCTACTTCATTTGTAAGTCGGTCAATTCCACTTTCAATATTTTCTACTTTATTTTCAATTTTGTCCATTCTTGTTTCAAGATTCTTATTAGAATCTTCAAAACGTACAACTTTTTTAGCTGCATCTGGTTTAATTGGTTTGGAACCTTTTGCATATTTCTGTGGGAACGATGACTTGGCTACCGTTAATGGCTCATCGTCAGAAGATTCAGATGACTCGTTAGAATCATCATATCGGTATCTCATTGCTCGGATGGATCTCGCATCACGCTTTGATTTACCATACATTATTGTTTCTGTGTGCTGATACCATCGAATTTTATCGATAGCATCTTCCATTGTCGCGGGCCTAAGGTTGATTGTGTAATGCCCTGCTGCTTTATCTAAACAACCTTCACAGAATTTGAAGATTGCTTGATTAAATATCTGACCATCAGACAGGTCAGGATAAGCCCGAGTAGCCATAGTCAGGATTCTGTCAGCCCATTCAATCAACGATTCTTTTTCAGATTGCTTCGCATAAGTGAAATAGACCTGTGATGTTTCGGGTAAATCCTTAACATCAAATCTCATTTCCATTTTTCGCAAAACTTCAAAGTAATCAATGTTTGGGTCTCGTTTCACTAATCGCGAGTAATACTCGCTGGCCTTTCCATCAAAACACCAGCATAAATTATTTTTACGCTCTTTGGTTGACCAGCGTTGACCTTCAGCAAAAGTCGCAAATTTAGTGTTGAATGCACTCCAACTCCCCTTCCCATCAAAAGAAATGGATTTCGGCATTGGTGCCGAAAATCTCGCTTTGGGTGAGTCAGCCCTATTTCTATGTCTAGGGGGTGCATCATATAGATGCGGCCCACCACCTATCGACCTAATAGTGGGGGGTGCATCATATGGATGCGGCCCACCACCTATCGACCTAATAGTGGGGGGTGCATCATATAGATGCGGCCCACCACCTATCGACCTAATAGTGGGGGGTGCATCATATTGAAAATCATGATCCGGAGTCTCGTGGGAAAACTCATTGGGCGAATAATCACGATCAGATTTAATCATGGTGTTAGGATTTCGCCTTGCGGTATGCCCATATTTTCCCGAGTTTCCATGACTATCCTTGAGATAATCATGGTCACTTTCGTAATCATCAGATGCTGAACGAGTACCGGTAGGAAAATCAAATCCTCCCCCCATCCCGTAAGACCGTTCTGGGAAAACCTGCCTGGGGTACCCATCTCTACTATATTCCCTATTACGCCTGCTTGAACGTTGACGTGAACGGGACATCGCCTGATTAGGTGGAACATTATCACGGTTAGAAATTACTTTCAAAACGCTTGAGATAACGTCCCTCCCATCATCAGTGACAGTTATTTTGGGATGACCGCTTACCTTTCCCCCTGGGGTAGTATCGTCATCTTCATTGTCTTCCTCAGAGGCGTCAGGATAAATAAACGGTTCAAAATCCAACGCGTGCTGTATCAATTCTTCCGCATTTCGGATATTCAAAGCTAAGAACATCTCTGCGGTGATATTGCCCTTCCCACGCAGTCTCTCTATACGGTCTGCTTTTTTGGGACCAATACCGGGCAACATCATAAGTTCGCGTGCTGAGCAGATGTTAATCTTAACACGCTTTCCAGTTGGGCAAACATTCCCCATCCCATTTTCAGCCATCATTATGTGAGAATGACGCAGCTGAATCCTGTGGCAGCCTGACCACTAATGCAATTGAACATGAAAAATAATTAAAAAAAAATTAAAAATAATACTAATTAGTAATTAATTAATTAGTAATTATACTAACGGGGTATCCGCTATTTCTGGGAAGAACACGAAACAAAATCTGAGTACTTCAGACAATGTACAGTGTTTCAAAATATTTTTCAATGCAATTACAATTTGCAGAATGACTTACAAAATTTACATTTTCTAGAAACTTGAAAAGTAAACCGCAATACGTTTTCCAAAACAAAATTTAGTTGAAAAAAAACAAAAAAAAACAACAAACAAATTGTTTTATTAAAATAAATAATGAAGAGAAATGAGACCCACCTATTTCTGTTTAATAAACAGGGGCCTCTTGCCAGTCTGTCTGTATTGTCGTAGTAATGTCAATAAAATTTCTAAAACAGAAAGAAAAAGATTAATCTGGACAACATGTTTACAAGAATAATGTTACAAACTGATATTCCCTAAGTAATAATTATTATTTGCCAAATTGTCAATCTTACAAATTTATGTTCAGAAAACTAGTGACGATGTGTGTTTATTATTTATGAATACATTTATTTACTTTCTAAAAGCTGAAAAATCAACAGAAAACAAAATAAATACAGTACACACTTTTTGATGACGTCACCTTCGGAGGTGCACAAAATGGCGGAAAAATTAAAAAAATTCCGGGAAAAATTGAAGTTCTTGAAAACCGAAAAATAATAATAACTAGGTTCTTAAATCAAAATATAATTGCTTGGAATTTCAATATAAAATGTTCGTGGTCGATAATAAGGCCTGCCAAAAGTGGATAGCAACGCTGTGGTACACAAGAAAACCTTGGAAATCCAACACAGGTCGATATCACAAATAACAGGAATTATCCCAAATTAGCGACTCAGATTCGTGCCGCCGACGCCATTATTGTATTTCCTTGGTTATGGTGAGACAATATGGCCACACAACTTACGTAGAGCAGCGATGGAGGTAGATTTCTTCTCAACATACGGTTACTTTACGTCAGTCTTTGTGTGGTTCCGGATATCATCTCCCGAGGGGTGCCGAATACCGCAGCTTCCGCTTATACGCGTAACGGACGTTTATTTACGTAAAGGGTGAAATGGATACACCCTCTTGTGCCATATTCAGCAGACATCAACAAATACCACACTCTCCCCCGTTTTATGAACAGCAGCGGGCATCTCTAATAAGGATGCTCCAGCAATTCATGTGGAGAATGTAAGTTAAATATTGAGAATATGGTCGAGAGATAGATATGTATCTATCATACAGTAAATGGATATCCCGGTATTCAGAATATCATCGAGAGATAGAAATGAATCTATCATACAGTAAATGGATATGCCGGTATTCAGAATATCATCGAGAGATAGAAATGAATCTATCGACTGATACAGTAAATGGATATCCCGGTATTCAGAATATCATCGAGAGATAGAAATGAATCTATCATACAGTAAATGGATATTCAGAGGACCATATTTAAGGATTGGCGAATGAATACTATCCTCTTGTCTAACTGTATTCACCGCCATTGCCGCTGACTTACGCGTGGAGGCCATATAGGCCCCACCCATTATTGGTGGTTGCCTCCGCGATAATGCGGAATGGTTCCCTACGGATGTTGGCCACTGCATTGGCTACATCACCTATATATGCCGGCGTAGATGTTCGTAACCCGACTAACACCGGTAAGTAGGGGGAGTCCGTCTCAACGAGAAGCCTATCCAACGGAACCCTCCTCAGAGCCTCTCTCTGGGCGGTATTGAACCTGCGAACTCTTCCAGCAAAGCTGAAAAAGCAATTGGGGAAGGTTCCCTTCCAAGAGTTCAGGCACTTCGTGTTCCCAGAAAAGCAGTGCAAGTGAATGCGTTGGTCCGGTACACAGTATTTTTGGACGATCTCCAGACAGTGATTGTAAGCCTCAGTGGCTGTATGGTCTGACTCGTCACCACGAACGTGCAGGACCAACACCTGCCCTGGTCTAATCCAGGTAATGGCAGTGCCCAGGAATTCTCTTTGGGCCTCCCATGTCGATGGGTGCGTACTGTAGTCGAGCCCGATCTCACCAAGAGCAGACACATTGGGCCGTTGGAGTAAATTCTTTAGATATTTAATATCCCCATCATATAAGCTGGGGACATTTTTGGGATGTACACCAACAGCGATGGTCCACCCGGGCTCGCAAACAAGGGGGATCCTAGACCAGGTGTCAGGATCACAGAACACGAAGACCCCACCAGACAGGGTAGCTACCGTTTGAGGTAAGACTTCCGTCTTCATATTGACTATTGTCTCAATATCAGACATATTATGCCCCAACTTCTTAGCAAGACGGTCTAAATGAAAGTGGCTGTCGAACACTACAACTTCATCATTGGCCCGTAATGGAGTCACTTTTGGTGGACTCTTATGAGGACGAACAACTCCAATGGATGGCGATCTCGCCGAAGCGAGCACCATCGCGTACGACCGTAGTTGGGAGGCTGGCATAGGGCTACCTCCGGGACTGGTGACAGCTACACCTCCAGAAGAGGTCAAAGTAAGACGTGGCCGAGGTGTCGACGGCCCCGCTACGGGTGGAATTGTCGGGGACAATTCTCTACTATTGGGGACCAACGTGTGACTTTGGGCCGACGGTGTTCCAGGATAGACCACTGGAATATCTGCCTTCTTATTCACACTGGATGGGACCGGGCTTAGGTCCAACATCTCTACATCGCTGGTCTCAACCAGGAGGTTTTCCTCCTCACTTGGGCCGATAGATGCTCTAGATCTTGCTGGACTGATAACCAAGTCATCTTCGTAGTCCAGCAACTCATCGTCGGCTAACGCAAACGACGCGGATGGAGCCTGAGGCTCACTTTCAAGGGGAGCACTATCAGCGTGTTTTGGTGTGGGAGGCCTTGACTCAACTCTGTCATTCACAGAGCTCGATATTGTGGCTGAAGGGACTTGTACCCGATCCTTTTCCGAACCGGACATGCCTGTTGGAGGTTGATCACGGTACAACCTATCGTATGTCTTACGACGCCGCGGCAGATTCGGGCGGGCCTGGTACCGTCCACTGTTCTCTCCGGTCCTCCACACAGGACTGAAGCGACGGAACATTATATCAGGCTCCGAACCTGTGATACGACTCATTAAAAACCCCATAACACGCCAATGAATCAGGCATGCGGGTGAATTTAGGCTACCAAAGGTATAAGACCCGGGCCTTTCCCAACCCGCAGCATCACAAAGCCGATCCATAGCGTCATGGGTGCTAGCCGTCACTGTCAGTAACGGATCAAGGAGGAGATTGTGGTTCACAAAGTTCACCAAACTCTGCACTGTACCCTCCTCCCCGATCACAAATTTGGCCAGAGTCCTTAATCCTAACAACCTACGGTTGTGGAACTTGGGGTTCTCTAGCATCTGGGGTGACTCTGCATCATGGAAGAGCCCTGGGATGTGGACATTCTGCACATGACGTTTCATCATGTGGGTGACATAGGTGCAGTCATCCACCGGGCATTTCCTCTTATTGTGTTTCTTTCTCTTCACATCACCATCACTTTCGCGGATGGTCGATATGGAGATAGGTGAAGTTGCCCTCCTTTTCGAGGGCACTCTTGCTTTTACGGAGGTCTCCCTGAAGGCAACCTCTTCCACAACACGCTTATCAGCTGTGGTACATACTTTGAGATTGGCCGTTGGTGCCCACTCACACTGGGGAGAAGCACTTAAAGGCTCTGGAAGGTCACCAGCAGACTGTATAGAGGTGCTTACCAATTGTGTATTGAAGTGATCCCTCAATATGTCAAGACAGCGACAGGGCGCCGTATCTGTTTGGATGGCCACCGACACACAGTCAGGCTGGGTTTGTGTGGCCATCTCTTTCAATGGGACAGTTACTCTGCATTGATTATCGCTGGTAGTGGACCGGGTCGGTCCAACCTGCCTTTCAGGATAATCAACACGGGGCCGAAGAGGTTCTATGGGCTCCTCATAGTGTGTCACAGGCTGCCGGCGCATAGAGCGGGGCCTATTATAACCCTGATCTTTACCCCGAGGTTGCCAACGCGGGGAGCGGGACCTCGGACGTCTATCCCTAACCGAGTAGGGTTCGTGGGGTTGTAAATGTGGAGGAGGGGAACCCTGGGACCCCCCAAGACCAGTCGAAGGGGAACGACCACGGTACATTCTGGGCTGGTTAGACTGCCATCGTTCAGGTGAAGGGGACCTTCGTGAACGGGGCCTATCCAGCTCTTGTGGTTGGTAACTTTCCATGGTTGACTGCCGACATGCGGGGGACCTTAGTCCAAGTGCATGGGGTCTACCATGAGAGCGAGTGGGCTTGGGGGCACCTACATGCTCATTCTTAGAGGATGCGTCCACGTACTCATGTGGGGGAATGTCCTCCACCACAATGGCCGCATCACTGACCATTTTAGGCAGGTTAGCGGTACGTAACCGCACATCCTGCACCAGGTGTCCCTCGGATACCAAGGGAGACGTTGCGATCTGCCTGGGTCGCGGGATATGAACCGCGTCTGATCCGTATGGATTTCGGAAATATTCCAAAATCTCTTTGACAGAGAGGAATTGTTTACATTCGACCTGAAAGTCGCGGATCCATTTAGAGAAGTGACGCTGGACTGCCAGCTCATATTGTCCTCTTGTTATGGCCACGAAGACTTCCGTGGTTATGGACCTAACATGGCCAAGATCCCACACAAGTTGTTGGGCTGGCAACAGATACTTCTCTTTTGTGGCCTCAGCCACAGACCGTTCCACCTTTCCCGCTACCCTCTGCCATCCCCCGTCATCTGGGCCATCTCCCATGGTGAGGACTCTCCCTGTAAATAATTACAGAGTCTTACCACCACGACTACCAGCTGGGCCACTCTCACACACAGGACAGGAATATTTACCCAACTGGCGTACTTGCGCGCTTGTTAAACTTAGACACGACGCGTGGTACCATTCTAGGCAGTTATCGCATTGAACCATTAGACGCCCATCATCCGGCTGCCGACATAAACAGTATAAGGTATTTTTATCGGGCTCTCCTTTCTTGGATGCAGCTGCAGTGGCTGCAGCTAAAAGTGATGGATCTCCTTGAAGTCTTGTTATCCAAGCAGGCAATTCCCTATCCTTGCATAGCTTCAAGAGATCATGATTCAATGTGAAAACGGTATTCCTAATTTTCACTTTGTATAGAGCAGCAGTAATTTTTTCTATGATTATTCCCGGACCCTTCCATGGTGGACATAGTTTTTTACTTTTCCCCTTAACAGATCCTCGGTCCAGTATGTACACCGGATCCCCCACCTGGTAACTATTTTGAAGAATTCTGACATCATACTGACGTTTCATTCGCTTTTGACTAACCTTCAGATTGTCACGTGCAATCTTATGAGCGCGAATGATTGATGCCTCAAGTTCTTTAACATATTCGTCTGCAGTTTCAGGCATTCTGCTGACACTTCCTTCAAATATGAGATCGGCTGGTAGATTGGTTTCTCGTCCTAACATAAGCTTATTGGGAGTGAATCCAGTGTGTCTATTGACGGATGAGCGGATAGCGCATGCCAGTTGTGGCAAGAACTTGTCCCAGGTGTTCTGTGTACCCACAAAACATCTCACGGCATCCATCAAGGTCCGGTTAAACCGTTCCACTTGACCATTTGCTGATGGCCTATACGGCGTTGTCCGTGTTTTATGGATTCCTAGCAGTTCACAAACTTTAGAAAAGAGATGACTCTCAAAATTACGACCCTGGTCACTGTGGATTTGGAAAGGATAGCCAAATCTCGAAAAGAATTCAGAGACTGCAGCGTGAGCGGTCACTTCAGCAGTTTGAGATGGTAGAGGTACACATTCCACCCATTTGGTGAATTGATCCACCATCATTAGTATGTATTCATTACCCCGAGTACTGCGTGGCAACGGGCCCAGAAAGTCTAAATGCACTCTTTCCATTGGTAAACCAGCTTGAAAGCTTGTTAGCTGATACTTTGCCTGTTTGGAGGCCTTTTTGCTACGATTGCAACTTGCGCATGTACTGATGTATTGATTGATATCTGATGTCATACCGAACCAATAATATTTATCCTTAATTCGATGGCGGGTTCTATCCATACCCTGATGACCCGCGGATGGTAAATCATGATACGCACTCATGACACGCTGTTGCATACTTTTAGGTACCACTATAAGGATTTTTCCATCAGGCGTTTTCCGTTTCAGAACGCCTAAATCCAAGATAAACATTTCTTTATTTATCCAGAGATACTTGGCAGTTGGACTGGAACTATACAGTGCAGCCTCAGTGGGTATAAGCTTCTTTTCTAACCACGCTAGAATTATATCCAAATCGGGATCTGCTCTTTGTTTAACGCTTATATTTGGTTCAGGGTTTGCATCTTTGAATGAAATCTTGTAAATCTTGCAACTATCATTCCGAGTGATGTACATGCCATCACTCTGGCTAACAATATCCAGATGTTGCAATGTAACCGGATGAGCTCCACTCTCTTGAGCCAATGGCTGTGTACCACTAGCCCCGGAGGCATTCATTACACTGCCTGCCTCTTGTAAGACTGAGCAAGCATCTGCAATGCGATGTGCTTCTGATTGGATACTGCCTAGTTCGTCTGACGCATCAGAACTTCCTAGCCGCATCACTTTCCGGTTCTTGGAATTCGGAAGTGGAACCACATCATCTACTTCTGACACAAATTCTGACCAGTTGCTATGAGCTTTCGCACAGTACTTACATCCGTTACAAGGTAACTGCTCCAGCTCATCTCCTAGCTTGTAGTTCTTACACCCTTGGGGGTCATCCGGTCTCCGAGATAGTGCATCAGCATTGCCGTGTTGTTTCCCAGGTCTATGTTTGATGACTAAATCATACTGGCTGAGTTCCTCCATCCACCGTGCTAACTGACCTTGAGGCTCCTTGAACTTGAGCAGCCATGTTAGGCTGTTGTGATCGGTTCGTATCACAAATTTTCTTCCCAGAAGGTAGTGTCTAAATTGCCTTGTAAAGCGGACAACTGCCAGCAACTCTTTCCTGGTGGTACAGTACCGTCTTTGCTCAGATGTGAGTGACAAGCTTCCATACGTAATCACTCGTTCAACCCCATCTTGAACTTGCAGCAATTCAGCTCCTATGGCCCAATTTGAAGCATCGGTGTCAAGGATGAATGGATCCGTGCTATTTGGTAGTGCCAGCATAGGTGCAGTAGTTAACGCACTCTTGATACTCTCAAATGCAACCTGTTGCTCCTCTCCCCACTCAAATTTCTTTTTGCCAGTTATTTCATACAAGGGAACTGCTAATTCAGCCAAGTTCTTCAGGAACATCCGGTGGTAATTAACCAACCCTAGAAATTGTTCAACCTCTTTTGTGCGTGTGGGAGGTCGCCAGTCAGTTACCGATTTGATGTGCTCATCACTTAACTCAAGGCCATTCGGACCCACCACGCGGCCTAAAAATTCAACTTTCTTCTGGACAAGCATACATTTTCTCGGTTTTAGCTTCAGGCCAAATTCCCTGAATCTTAGGAATACATCTCTCAAGTTATGGATGTGATCCTCAAAATTCTTTCCCAAAACTAAAATGTCATCCAAAAATGCCAACAGAGTTTTCCAATTTAGACCCCTCAGCACTAAGTTCATTATTCGACA
>JBEVXV010000014.1:0-5370 GCA_040505915.1 Sedimenticola sp.
AGTCGAGTTGACCTAACAAAGCGTGCGAACCTCGCTGCTCCAGATAAGACAGACCCGTTAGACTTACCCTTGCCTCAGTTACTTGATTTCGATATGTCTGCCGAGCAATGCAAGGACACAGAAATTACAACCATTATCAAGCAATTAAGCAGTGCTGATGCACCCAAAAACATACAGAAAAATTACCTAGTCATGGACAATGTGTTATATTATTTATCCAACGTAGATACCGACCCCCTAATTAGATTATATATACCAGAACACCTTCGTAATGCAGTAATCAACCAATTTCATACTTTTAATGGTCACATTGGCATAGACAAATGTTTTGATACAATTAAGTTAAAGTATTTTTGGCCAAATTTGTACAAGGAATTGTATGCGTATATTTCTGGTTGTGTAATATGTCAACAGCGTATTATGAAGGCAATCAAAGCACCAAGTCAAATCACAGATACCCCCACTTACCCATTTGCAAAGATAGGTTTAGACTTATCCGGACCGTATCCAGAAACGTTGAGTGGAAACAAGTATATAGTTACCTTTATTGACCTATATTCCGGTTGGCCTGAAAGTTTTGCTGTTCCAAGTAAGCATGCTGATAATATAGCCCACTTATTAATCGAAGAAATTATTCCCCGACATAGCTGTCCACAGACTATCCTTCTTGATAATGCAAAAGAGCATGTTGGTAGAATTTTGACCGAAACCTTAAGAACGTTGAAAATAACCCGATGTCTTACAACATTTTATTGCCCCACGTCAAATGCCAAAGTAGAACGTTTTCATCGTACCCTGCACGACATTATGTCAAAAGAATTGCAAGGCAACTTGCAGAGCTGGGATCTTTCACTTCCGAATTTCCTTTTTGCGATTCGCTCCTGTGTTTCCAATACGTCATTGCATTCACCATTCTATTTGTTATACAATCGTGACCCAGTTCTTCCCATAGATAATATTCTGAAGCCTAGGCGTCGATATTTGGGAGAGGATCATTTTCGCAAAACACTGGAAAATCAGCACCGCATGTTTACATTAGTACATAGGCATATTTCCAAGGCAAAACAAAAACAAAAGGATTACATTGATAAAAACTCCAAGGACATTAAATTTGAGATTGGTGATAGTGTCTACTACAAAAACTTTCATAAAAAATCTAAAATCGATCAAAACTGGCTACCCCATTTCCGAATAGTTAGACAAACCTCCCCTGTTACATTTGAAATTAGAAACCAAATTACCAGTGATTTAATCAAGGCCCATGCGAACCAATTACGCATAGCAAAATTAGACTGGTCGACACCAAAAGAATCGTCTCCAAAACCATTTAGAAAGGCACAATATGTAATCCCTCCTGAATCGTCTCCCGACAGTGAATCTGACAGTGCGCAAACTGAACATGATAAACAATTTTCTCAGAGGTTCAGACGACAAAATTCAGGTAGTAGCGCAGAAGACAATATTCCCCTTTCGCAATTAAGACAGATACTGAGAGAGAGAGAAAGTAAGGATAAACAAACTAATGTAGATACGCGTAGCAGTGACGCAGAACAAATGTCGGCTGATGACAATAGGTTGAGTCCGAGCAATAACCCCTCGTATTCACGTTATTACCCAGATTTGAATAATTCTAATATTGAGGATATGCAATCTGATTATGTCGAAACACCGGCTATGTCCGTCGGTCAGGTTAAGAAATCGGTTGTTAGACTTTCTAAGAGTAAACGCGATTTAAAAAATGTATCTAAGACGAGAAATGTTAAGAATCTGCTGCAAACGATTTCTCAATTATTATGAGATACATGGTTTCTGTGTGTTGCGATGGCTTCACAAATCTATATACATTGTGTACGTGTTGTAATTATAATCTCTCATGGCATTATTCCCCTTTTACAGGTGGACTAATGCGCTGATGATCTGTTGTTGATATCGCTACGCAAAATGGCTGATTCACTCTCAACTGGCAAGCATGAAATGCAAATAATTGATGTTAATTTTCTCATGAATGATCCAAGTCTGAATATACGCAAGTGTTGTTCAGAGAAAAGGTCGAGATATCTATACAATATTTGTCGGTATAATGGTCAATCGGCATTATGTAGAGTCTGCTATGATCCTGCATTGTTTACACAGTTTACTTACCTAAATTTCATAGCTGTGTTGATCTGGTTGGGGCAGGATAGCTTACTAGGTGAAAGAAAACACATGCGGCGTCTTTTAAGGGAGATACCATTAACTCAATTGTTAGGGATCATGTATTATCTAGACAGCAAATATTTGTTAATCGCTATTAGAGCATACTATGAACGGCTCGATCGCGAAGCGCAATTACTCATGGCCATAACAAGCGCGAGTGGAATCAATTCATCAGAATTTCAATCAATTCTACGGTCTGTAGTCCATAAATATCATAGGTCGCCAGACGATATAGAACAGTTAATACGCGAATGTCAACTTGACACGGACGAACACACTCAATCCCGACCCCTAGAATGGATGCTCCAGCAAGCGAAGACAACTAGAGGTTTTAAAATAGATAGTGGTTGGAGAACATACTTATGTATATTCTGCCAGGAAAAATTACAAAAAGATGACATTACGGGTGTCATAGATTGCTGCCTGTGCTCATACCATACTGTTTGTTTGCCGCGTGATCCTGTATATAATTGTCCCGAATGTTTCGCAATCATCACTGATGGCGATGAATATTTCCCTAGTCAAACAGGCTCGCCGGAAGAATTATTCTTAGCAGAAGTCGATAGAATGAAAATGATTCTGAATGGTATGTCACTTCGGAGGTTAGGAAAATTATTTCCCTGATCTACACTTGATTAAAGGCTAACTTCTAAACATTACCCCAGCATAACTTGGCACATTTGTCCGTATTGTATTGTTCAGAAACAGAATGTTTATTTCGCACAATCAACAATTGGGACTGTTCCTCAATTTTGATTAATCATCGTGTTCCTAGAGTAACTCCCTCTCCATCAGCGATAGAACTTTCAACGTGCTTCATATATAATCACAAAACCAACTACTTGATTGATTACAGTATGTAACTTCAGCCAAAATTGCCTTCTATGGGCATACCGCTAGGAATTTATTGTGCTGACCCGTGAACAACAAAGCAAACCAATATGATTATCATGTCCGTTATGAGATTGGCACTTGTATTTAATGACAACCCCAACTTGTAGGAACGAATATTTATTGCCGGTCGTTAGCAAAGGAAATATACAACAATGCCTTGGTTGATTGCTTTCTAGTTTTGCGATAGCGTGGTGTATATTTAATTACTGTGAGTATGAAGTAAATTGCGTCGCAGAGGATTCAAACCTTGTTTTTGTCTGTTTTCCAGAGAGAGAGCAAGACGAATATGTCACTATTTTTGTTATCGCTACTACTAGGGCTGAGTTTATCAAGTCTGATCCAGGACAACGTCTTATTTAAAAAACGCAATGAATTTGCAGTCACACGATCGCAATGGTTGGTTACATTTGTCATAGATTTCAAACCTTATAAACAGTTTTTAAGTGGGTTAGCTGAAACACTTCATTCAACTAAAAAGTTATTAATTAACGTACAGCAACGATACCAAACTTCAGAACAACTTGGACATTTACGGCCCGTTCTTCAGCTAAGAGCAGATTTGGACATGTTACAAAACACACAAGAAAGTTTACAAGAACAATATTCAAATTATCAATATTTAGGCGCAAGATCAAAATCGAGAACTGAACGTAGCCTACTGCCGTTTATTGGTCGCGGGCTTAGTTTTTTGTTTGGTACGGTTTCGCAGTCCGAACTGCGTACGATTAGGCGACAAATCAATGTATTGGCTTCAAATCAAGATAATATCGTACATATTGTAGATGAACAAATGTCGGTACTTAACGTTTCCCGGAAAAACATAATGGAGAACCGGAAGTCAATCAATAAGATAATCACTAGTCTTGGACAACTAGAAACGAAATTTGATAACCTAACATCCCAACTAGTACAAGAGATTAATGACCTGAGCGAGTTCGTACAAACATTCGCACAAATTAATTTGCAAGTCGATCATGTCAGGCGATTGGTACAAAACGCCGTTCTTTATTTCGAGCATATGAGATTAGAATTATCGATGTTGGCACTCGGTCATTTGAGTCCAGATACAATTTCCCCGAATGAGCTGGCCACAATGTTATTTCAGATAAAAAACCAATTGCCGCGTTCTCTCAAGTTACCAGAAAATCCGACGCGTAGACTCTGGAAATACTATAAAATTCTGCAATGTGACTCTGCATTAGAGGATGACCGCATTCTCGTGTTCGTTACTATTCCATTGTTAGACAGTGGTGGTAAGTACATTGTTTACGAGATACACAATTTGCCATTGCCGTTCATAACAGATAAACAACCAGCCATCAGGCTACCGAAAATGGTCGCGAAATTTAAGTTAGAACACTTTGCGATTGCTGTTAATTCCGAACGTACCCGGTATATACCACTGACTCAAACAGAACTGCAAACGTGTGGCGACATTTCGAGAGAGTATTGTCCGGTACAGGGTGCCGTATTCCCAATTAATTTAAGCCGCCTATGCGTGATTGCGTTATTTATGAAAAACGAACGTCATATAAATTCGTACTGTGGAAGAATGGTGTTGCCAAATACTATTCTTCCATACGCCGTGTATTTATCCAAAGGAATGTGGGCCGTCGTTACCGAAACGACCTTAAGGTTCATGATTGTGTGTCACAATCATGAGACACGAAACTCAGACGTTATAATTAAACCGCCTATGGGAATTATTGAACTTGGTTTATCTTGCTCCGCTTCAAATGATTTCATAACACTGTTGCCATATTTTGAAAGAAAGTCTGAAATGCAGATACACGACTCCTTTAATAAAGTACTGAAATCGACCAATTTCTCTAATGTAAGGATTTGGGAACCTATTATCAAGACACTAAATAATGTTACTGCAATCACTCTGCCTCCGGAGCTTGGTGATATGGACCAAATTCCCATGGACAGATTGATTTCAAAGATCAAGCAACCATTGTCATTACGCCTACAAAATGGTGTCAAGCTTCCCCTATCATTAATCATAGCCATTGTAACCTCTGTAACCACTTTCCTATTCATTATTCTTGTTTGCTTATGCTACTTTCGAACAAAAATCATAAGAAAACTAGCCATGTTTAGCGGTAGCGATATCAAACAGTCAACACCGACCGGAGCCTCGGCCGAAGCAGACACTGGGGTGAGATCAGTTTCTACTGAAGGCGTTCGTACGTACCTGAGGGCAAGCCTGCCCCCCTCACCCAAGGAAGACGGGAAGAGCATAGTCAGACACTTATACCCTAAGCTGGATTTTAGTAC
>JBEVXV010000015.1:0-4941 GCA_040505915.1 Sedimenticola sp.
CGTGGGGATAGACCCCGCCAACCAAGGTACGTCACCACCATACATTCCCCACGATGAGGGCTATTATTGCCGTGGGGATAGACCCCGCCAACCAAGGCATGTCAACACCATACATTCCCCACGATGAGGGCTATTATTGCCGTGGGGATATACCCCGCCAACCAAGGTACGTCACCACCATACCTGTGGTAGCACAGGTGGAGAGTATTAAGGAGAGATAATATACAAGTCCATTGTACATTGTACACAGATTTGGTATAGTTCTGATGATCCCCAGAGTTGAAATGAAATATACAAAAATGTGAAGGTCATAAATTGTATGCATTCTCTAGTATATCAGATACCTCTATTCATATGTGATATACAAATACTGTGCAGATAAGATACATGTGAGATTCAGAAGAAAAGTGGTATATACCATAATTATACAATTTGCAGAACCACCATGAGTTACGTCACTAAATGTGTCACCTCCGCCACCTTCCCATTTATATGGGATGACCCAAATACCGCCGACGACGTCAGCCAACTGGCAGTGGACCTGGGAAATGGGGCTGTGCGGGGCAAGGGAACGGAAGAGCCCAGAGTCCCAGCCACTGGTTGCCTGGTCACTGCCAATTTCAACATGGCCGAGTCCTTGAAGTAAGTACGCCATGTAATGCAGACTGCATATACATTTTTTATTTATTTTACAGTCACACGTATACATAATTGTGACCGTGACTGGAGAAATGGGGCCTATGTGATTTGCTAAATGGTGCTTATGGGATTTCTTCCCATCCTAGCTCCTGGTCCGCTAGAATTGTAATGTAAACAGGAGCATGGTGGATGTTTCACTGACTGAATGGCGAACAGTGTAGGCCCCGATCAGACTGTGCGGATGCACAGGCTGATCTGGGGCTACACTGGTCGCATAGCCCATAAGCCCCATTTCTCCAGTCACGGCCACATATAAAAAAAATCTATAATAGAGGGAGGTGATTTTTTTGTGTGGGAGTGTTCCATATTCTATGTCTATGTCACCGGCACTATATGCGAAAGTTCACTGTGCATGGGCTCAACAGTTTAGGTGAACATGATCATGGTGAATACTATCATGTTGGGTATGAGCTCGTGTGCGGTCCAGTACATGTACTAAGGTAGCAAAGCGTGGCATTGCTTCAAGTTCTACACGAGAGTAATGGCCACATGTGCGGAGAAGTGAAGAAATAGTGAAAACAATACATTACTTCTCAGGGACTGTATACCTCTTAGTCAATTACCGCACAATCTAAGTCGGGTTATATAAATCCTGTCGTTACTATGCATGTACTGCATACGTTTTGCAGGTATGACTGGAAGATTTCATCTCTGTAGGTTATTAGTGGACTCATAGTCCCACTGATTTTGCCATTTGGTCCTGATGTATTGCTTAATTTTGCTATAGATTCCTCAGTGAGTGGGTAATGCAGGGTTTTCCCCAATAAGGTGTGCTGCATTGGCTTCATGATCAGCAAATTTGTTCCCTGAGATGCCAACATCATGTGATTGTACCAAATCTATGTTAATGACTTTCCCTAAGTTTATGTTCACTGATGAAGGATGTCAAAAAAAGCAGAAGGGAAACACCCAAAGGAGACCACATGAAAAACAATGAACACCGCACAATTGGCGGTACGCCTCTCTTTTGAGGTTCCGGAATTGAATGCCTCTATTGAGCGTGTCTGTGGTGTTAAATTTTCCATTCCATTCCATTCTAGCAATGTAAATAAAATTAGGTTATTTAATCAGAAATAAAATTAGCAATCATATTTTTATACCACGATTATATCGAGGGTTATCGAGGGTTATCGGTTTCATTTATATATTCACAATGTATTTCCTTCGGCCAGATACTTCAGCAGAATCCTACTTCTGAAGGTGGAGCGGAGCGCCAGAGGGAAGACTGCTGGGAATCCAAGAGAGCTGGAGACACTCGCCCACGCCGCATCCAGCTCCTTCCCCATGGTCATGGGCATGCTCAATAAACTCAACGCGGATGATGTCCATGCGGAGACAGAAGTGATGCAGGGGAGGATTAACGCCGACATCAGGATCGTGGAGGGTGTTTCGCTCCAAATCCACATTGCGAGAAAGGTACATGTATGCATATATTTTATAACTTGCTCAATCAAATCTCATGTGCCAGGGTTCGCGGTCCGGGGGATACAATAACTAAGTAATACAAGTGGGAAAGTGGGTCAAGATCACATGAGGGTCAATGAGTTGGGAGTGGTTATTGATGTACACTGCTCGGTGATGAATGTGTGCAGGTCTGGTGAGTGTAGGTAGGGCCAATAGTGTTGAAGATAGAAAACCTATAGGAAAAAGAGCTAAAAATAACAAAGGGGCATAACTCCAAAAGTAGCAATGCAAGAGTTGTCGTTCTTGTGCGTGACACTCCTTTGGATCAATATTTATTCATGTGTGAAGTCTCGTTAAAATATTTCATCCGTTCGTTGATCAAGTTATGGTCTGGACAAGAAATCAAATAAAAAACAAACAAAAGGGCATAACTCCGAAATAAGTGATGCGAGAGATACGTGACGACGTGAAATCCATAGTATCCACCGACTTTCGTCAAGGGGATACAATTAGAAAACAATGCACTTGCTTAAAATACTAAACCTCTTGCTTTTCCATAATTTTATGTGCAAATTTGGTACAGTTAGCAATGCATGACTGTTCTTATGTGATACAATGTCAGTTGGTCATCTTTGATTTCATTTCACATTCGAACATTAAATTATATTTATATTATAAATTTTATAATGATGGAAACAGCCACTACAGGAAATATTTACTGTGCCGCAATAGCTAAAATAGTACCGCTTCCGTACTGTCTACAAGTAAGTAAAGTTTCGTGTAAAATAATGCATTTGTTCTCACAAATACGTAAATTTTATGCCAATTTTTTGTTTGTTTTACATTTTTAGCTCCTAAATCTGTGCGAAAGGGGCCATTACATGGGAGCTGTTGACGAGTACGTGACAAGGAAGTTGTTGCCATACTATCGCCACATCTTGCCGGCACAGCCACACCCTGACATGGCAGTGGACCAAGGAGATGTAATTGCGCTGGAGGTATGGCCTTAAAATGATACATCATGTCTGGTTCTCAAACATTTTTGCACCAGCTCATATTAGCAGTGAGAACAGGGAACAATCGACAGATAAAGCTGCTTTTTTTATATCTTGGTTTACGGATCCGCCGACCCTAATTTTGCTGTTTCTAAATAAAATAAAAAAAAAAATAAAAAAAAATCAGTTTTTGAAAAAAAAATCATTTCATTGGGGTGTAATTCTGTATTCTATCCCATTGACCTGTCTGTAATACTAAATAGGCCTATATCTCATTAAATGAACGTAAAATCCTTTAAAGTCCAAAAATCTGCTGTTTTCAAAGTATTTTTTATTTTTATTTCGACCTCCTACCCAATTTTTTCCAGAAAAATTCTGTAAACCAAGACATAAAAAAAAGCGGCCTAAGTCACTTGTACCAAATGATCGATGCATATGACATTAAACATTTTTATCATTTTCCGGGATGATCATTCATTATCAACCAATGGCATGCATTTTGTTTTGGCCAGAATCATAAATTATTACAGTGTACGAGTGGCATTTTAAAACTATTAAGCATAGCTGCAGAACACTGGTTCTGTTGGATTAAACAATGTAACGGTATATACTTTCTTTTATATTCAGTCCTTCTCCGACATGATGTACATGTTAAAAACATTTTCAATTGATTTCAGTAGATGCCAATGTTACATAAATAAACCATAATTACACATAGAAAATTATACATTTTGGCGGCCATTTTGAATTTGTCATCCATATTTAAAAATAAATTATGTACAAATATCATAGCAAAGTATCTGTTAGATAACAATACTTGATGTATAACCTCTCTTTGTCCCGTCCTGGGGAGGGCAGGGATTACAATTGACTGACCAATGCATAAATACACAATGTACAGTGCTACATTTCAGACATTCACGCTTTCTATATATTTTCAGGTATTCACTCTATATATTTTCAGGCGTTCAACCTTTCTATATAATTATTTCAGGCATTCATTCTATATATTTTCAGGCATTCACTCTTTATATATATTTTCAGGATGTCACAAAGGCCACTGCATCACTCATCAAGCGGGGGACAGTTCTGGCAGTGACATATGAAGCAGTCAATGATGTCGATGGAGCCAAGGCAATGGGGGGTCGACTCAACAGGCCCACGAAGTTTCATGGGAAGGTTCGGAAGATGATACATCTTCCGAAGATAGTCTTCACTGTTGACAAGTGGGATTGTAAGTATTTATCTAGTGTCTTGACTATTTTGAGCAGACACGTCATAGGCGGAGGCCGGGAAGCCCGGCAGTCATCAAGCAAAACAATGTAATAAATATTTGCTTGATAAATATCATGATTATAGAACGCGAGAAATGGGATGTTAGTTTTCAAAAAATCTAAATCTCGGACCCTAAGCTTACTCCCAGTCCCTAAAGTGAACTTTGCCGACTCGACGGGGACCCTGGGCATCCACATCAGACAGGGTCTGAGACTGCCACGCAGATAATGTTTCTTCTTTAATAACAATAATCGGTTTTAAAGGGCCCCCACGTTACAGTTTCTTTTCTTTAAAATGTGTATTTCTATATAAAGGATCAATATATGAAATCAATTAAGACTGAATGTTAAAAATAAAATTAATATAAATAAATAGCCAGTCCTGCACAATCCAAGCTAATTAAACAAGAACGCCGCCAACGGCATGAATACCCTCGCCTTGGTGCTGGATACAGAGAAAAAAATAGCGTGTCCTTAAAATAGTGTGTCCTCCTTAAAATAGTGTCATTTAAAAAAAAAAAAAAAAATTAATATTTTTTAATTTTTTGTAATTTTTTTTTTATGATTCA
>JBEVXV010000015.1:4951-5214 GCA_040505915.1 Sedimenticola sp.
GATTCGGAAGAGATTTAGAAAACGGGACAGACGGACAGACAGACGGACGCAATCTTCATCCCTTTATACCCTTTTCGCTTCGCGAGGGTATACAAGAACGCCGCCAACGGCATGAATACCCTACCCTAAATATTTTTTAATTTTTTGTAAATATATATTTTTTTTATGATTCATGCTAAGTGATTTCTGTAGTAATGATGTCACTTATCAGCAACATTCATGATTTGACCAAAAACCTTAACGTTGGGCAGAAAAAAGCGCAG
>JBEVXV010000016.1:0-9868 GCA_040505915.1 Sedimenticola sp.
ACAACAGCAACGCCTTGCTGGTTAGCATCAGCTTTAGCAACAGGGCGAGCCACCCACAGCCCTATCCCGCCCTGCAACTCTCCTTCTATGGCCTAAATGAACAACTCGCCACCCAGAGGGTGTTCCTGCCCGCTGAATATCTGCAACGGCCAGCGGATCGCAAAGGTGTTTTTTTGCCCGGCGCTGAGATTCTGGTTCAGCTGGAACTGGAAGATCCGGGAAAAGATAACACCGGCTTCAAATTCGATTTTCTTTAATGAGAACCGGGAAATCAAAGGGTTACCCAATACACCTCATTTTGATCCGAAACATACTGCTAAATACGGGGTTTGCCCACCATTAATTTCGGCGTAACATATCTCTCCCCTCTCGGAAAACCGACGAGATTAAGCTGCACTGTAGAAGAAAAATGGAACTGCTACTCAAATAACTAGATAGTCACCTGAGACACTTATATCTTCATGCATATCGGCCAATTTCAACTCGAAAACAACCTGATAGCCGCGCCCATGGCGGGCATCACTGATCGCCCGTTCCGTATGCTCTGCCGAAAACTTGGCGCAGGCATGGCCGTATCAGAGATGGTCGCTTCAAACTCCGCCCTCTGGGGAACCCCCAAGACAATGCGGCGCCTCGACTTCAGCGGTGAATGCGGGCCGATATCGGTACAGATACTCGGCTCTGACCCGAAGATGATGGCCCAAGCCGCCCAACTCAATGTCGAGCGTGGCGCCCAGATCATCGATATTAATATGGGCTGCCCGGCAAAGAAGGTGTGCAAAGTCGCAGCTGGATCCGCCCTGCTGAAGAGGCCGAAGCGGGTAGAGGAGATTCTTCAGGCAGTGGTGCAGGCAGTTGACGTACCGGTGACACTGAAGATACGCACCGGCTGGAGCCCTGAAGAGAGAAATGCCCTGCAGATCGCCCGCATTGCCGAAGCCTCCGGCATTCAGGCGCTGGCGGTTCACGGTCGTACCCGCAGCTGTGGTTTTGCAGGAGATGCAGAGTACGACAGCATCCGTGAGATAAAGCAGAGCATCACCATTCCGGTCATTGCAAACGGTGATATCACCAGCCCGCAAAAGGCGCAACAGGTACTGCAACAGACCGGGGCTGATGGCCTGATGATTGGCCGTGCGGCCCAGGGCAGGCCCTGGATTTTCCGCGAGATATCACACTACCTGGAGACCGGGGAGCTGCTGGCTGCTCCCACACCGCTATGGATTAGCGAGGTACTGATTGAGCACCTTGAGAATCTTTACAGTTTTTACGGTGAGCGCAATGGGGTAAAAGTGGCGCGCAAACATATCGCCTGGTACAGCAAGACGCAACCCGGCGGCTCCACTTTCAGAAAGGCGATAAACCAGAGCGACAGCACCGCACAGCAGCTCGCTCTGATCCGGGAGTTTTTTGACCACCTATCCACCACCAAGGAGTTGGCAGCATGATGTGGAGTAGATCAACTGAAGGAATTCCAGCTGATGTCATTTAGAAGTCAAAAAAAGGGTACCGATGAGCCACTGAGCGAGTGCGTTCGCCAAGCGCTGACCAGCTATTTTGAACAGCTTGACGGTCACAACGCCGCCAACGTCTACCACATGGTACTGACCGAGATGGAGCAGCCCATGCTGGAGACGGTAATGACCCATACCGAAGGCAACCAGACCCGCGCCTCAGAGATTCTCGGTATCAGCCGCAGCACTCTGCGCAAAAAACTGGCCCACTACAAACTCGATTAATGGCGACCTGGAGTACCAGGTCCTCACCTTTCTTTAAAATACGATCCATAAAGGCAGAAACATGGCAGCCATAACCCGAGCGCTCATCAGCGTATCTGACAAAACAGGCATCGTCGATTTTGCCCGCGAGCTACAACAGCGCGGCGTCGAGATTCTATCCACCGGCGGTACCGCCCGCCTACTCGCCGAACAGCAGGTGCCGGTCACCGAAGTATCGGAACATACCGGCTTTCCGGAGATGATGGATGGCCGCGTCAAGACCCTCCACCCGAAAATTCACGGCGGCATCCTTGGCCGCCGCGGTACCGATGACCAGGTAATGGCTGCCAACGGCATCACCCCTATCGACATCATCGTGGTCAACCTTTACCCCTTTGAGCAGACCGTTGCCAATCCCGATTGTGATCTGCCCACCGCTATCGAGAATATCGACATCGGTGGCCCCACCATGCTGCGAGCAGCGGCAAAGAACCACGCGGATGTCACCGTGGTAGTCGATGCAGCAGACTACGCCCGGGTACTGCAGGAGATGGATAAGAACGGAGGAGCCGTCACTGACGCTACCCGCTTCGACCTGGCGGTAAAGACCTTTGAGCACACCTCCAACTACGACGGCGCCATCGCAAACTATCTGGGAACACGCCTCGGGGATGAGACCAGCAACTTCCCTCGCACCATCAACCTGCAGTTCCAGCAGGTACAGACGATGCGTTATGGTGAAAACCCGCACCAGAAAGCGGCATTCTTTGTCGAGCGCGATCAGCCTGAGACCTGCATCTCAACCGCCACGCAGCTCCAGGGCAAGGAGCTCTCATACAACAACATCGGTGATACCGATGCCGCGTTAGAGTGTGTCAAACAGTTTAACGAAGGCGCTGCATGCGTCATCGTCAAGCACGCCAATCCCTGTGGTGTCGCCATCGGCTCATCCCTGCTCGACGCCTATGACCGTGCCTATAGTACGGACCCTGAATCTGCCTTTGGTGGCATTATCGCGGTTAATCAGGAGCTCGATGTGGAGACCGCCCAAGCGATTATCGACCGTCAGTTTGTCGAGGTGATCATTGCCCCCAAGGTATCCCAAGAAGCGTGTGAAGTGCTTAGTGCCAAAAAGAATGTTCGACTGCTTACCTGCGGCGAGTGGAGTAGTGAATCGATACACCGCCTCGACTTCAAACGTGTCAACGGCGGTCTGCTGGTACAGGATGCCGACCTGCAGCTCTCCAGCAACCTACGGGTGGTGACCAAACGCGCACCGACCGAACAGGAGATGAAAGATCTGCTCTTCACTTGGCAGGTAGCAAAATTTGTCAAATCCAACGCCATCGTCTACGGCAAGAACAACATGACCATTGGCGTCGGTGCTGGCCAGATGAGCCGCATCAACTCTGCTCGCATCGCCGCCATCAAGGCCGAGCATGCCGGGCTGGAAGTGCCAGGATCAGTGATGGCCTCTGACGCCTTCTTCCCCTTCCGTGACGGCCTCGACAACGCGGCAAAAGTGGGTATCCGTGCGGTTATTCAGCCGGGTGGCTCTATGCGTGACGAAGAGGTGATTGCCGCCGCAGACGAGCACGATATCGCGATGGTGTTCACCGGCATGCGTCACTTCCGTCATTGATCGGTTAGCGACCTTAAACCAGGAACAGAGCGCACCCGGAGAAGCACAAGGCAGACAGAGATTGACACAAAAGACGCTTGTAACTATTAAGCCCAAAAACAGGTATAGCTGAATAGTTACAAACTCTTTTCTCTGTGTACTCTGTGACTCTTTGAGACCTCTATGTTCCAAAAACCAGCCAGTCCCAAGAACAGGTTATGAGCAAAATCCATCCGACAGCGATTATTGAGAGTGGGGCCGATATCCATGAGTCAGTGGAGATTGGTCCCTACTCAATTATCGAGGCTAACGTCACCCTCGCTGAGGGTTGCCGCATCGACAGCAGTGTACGCATCTTCAGCGGCACTCACATGGGGCGCAATAATCGCGTCTACCATGGTGCCGTACTTGGCTGCGAACCCCACGACCTCGGCTTTACACCAGAACAGAGCAAGCCCCTTACCATTGGTGATAACAACCATTTCAAGGAGGGGGTAAACATCAGCCGGGGGGTCAAAACAGATGAAGGAACGGTTATCGGTGATGACAACTACTTTATGTCCGGCTTCCACGCCGGACACGATTGCCGACTGGGTAACGGCAGTGTCTATGGCCCCAACAGCGTAGTCGCCGGTCACGTCGATATTGGTAACTACGCCTTTCTCTCCGGCGTGGTGGCTATCCACCAGTTCTGCTTTATCGGTGACTACGCCATGATCGCTGGCTGCGCCAAGATAGTAAAAGATATCCCGCCCTACTCCACAGGCGACGGTAACCCGGCAAGAGTTATCGGCCTCAACAGTATCGGCATGCGCCGCGCAGGCATGAATGCCGCCACACGCTCAGCAATAAAACAGGCATACAAAACCCTCTACCGCTCAGGCCTCAACACCCGTCAGGCCATCCAGCAGCTAGAGCAAGAGGAGCAGATAGAGGAGGTTGAAACGATCATCCGCTTCTTCGGCAACAGCCGCCGGGGCGTAACCGATCACCGATAACTGGAGCGGCAGTAACGTCTCAAAAAGTCCGTGCCATAGGGGTGGGTAATCGACTCCTACCCCTGGTAAAAATAGCCTCGTAACAGGGGTCACTGAATAGTTACACATTTTATTAGTCTTAAGTAAAAAGGCAGAACCCCATATGAACATATTGATCATCGGCAGTGGCGGACGCGAGCACGCCCTCGGCTGGAAAGCGGCCCAATCCCCCCTTGCAGAGCGTGTTTTCATTGCCCCTGGCAACGCAGGCACCGCCAGAGAAACGGGGCTGGAGAATATCGATATCGCTGTAGATGATATTGCTGCACTGGTCGCCTTTGCCAAAGAGCAGAGTATTGGCCTGACCATTGTTGGGCCAGAAGTGCCCCTGGTGATCGGCGTAGTCGACGCCTTCACAACAGTGGGACTCAAATGTTTCGGCCCCACCCAGGGCGCGGCCCAGCTGGAGGGCTCCAAGGCCTTCACCAAGGACTTCCTCGCCCGCCACAATATCCCCACAGGGGCCTACGGTAACTTTACCGACAGCGGCCAGGCTCTGGCCTATCTGCATCAGGTGGGCGTTCCCATCGTTATCAAGGCGGATGGTCTGGCCGCAGGCAAAGGGGTCATCATCGCCGATGACATGACCATCGCCGAGGAGACCGTCAAGGATATGCTTGCCGGTAACAGCTTCGGCGAAGCGGGGCACCGAGTGGTCATCGAAGAGTTTCTACAGGGGGAAGAGGCGAGCTTCATTGTCATGGCTGATGGTAAGAACATCCTGCCGATGGCCAGCTCTCAGGACCACAAGGCGCGTGATAATGGAGACCAAGGCCCAAACACCGGCGGCATGGGCGCCTACTCCCCCGCCCCTGTGGTGACCCCTGAGATGCATCAACGCATTATGGATGAGGTGATCCGACCGACCGTGGACGGTATGGCAGCTGAAGGTCTTCCCTACACCGGCTTCCTCTATGCTGGCGTCATGATCAATACCGACGGCGTTCCCAAAGTGCTGGAGTTCAACTGCCGCTTTGGTGATCCCGAGACCCAACCTATTATGTTGCGTATGCGCTCCGATCTGGTTGCCCACTGCCTGGCGGCGATCGACGGCCGTCTCGATGAAGAGCAGACCGAGTGGGATAGTCGTGCTTCCCTTGGCGTGGTGCTGGCCGCAGGGGGCTATCCTGCCGACTATGCCAAAGGGGATGTAATCCGTGGACTGCCCGAGGGTAATGCCACCGATGCCAAAATATTCCATGCAGGAACAACGGAGGAGCGTGGTGATGTGGTGACCGCGGGTGGCCGGGTACTCTGTGCAACCGCATTGGGCGGGAGTGTCGCCGAAGCCCAGGCCAACGCCTATGCCCTGGCCCGTCAAGTGAGCTGGAATGGCGTCTACTTCCGTACCGACATCGGCTACCGTGCCGTTGCCAGAGAGCAGGAGTAGGGACGCTTCCTCGTGGCATAGAGAAGATCAATCATAGCTCAAGAACCCGCGCCTACAGAAACGTGCAGGTTGGCAGGTGGCTGGCGGGTTTTTTAGCTGCCTGTAGGAGCGCTTTCTTGATGCGCGATGGGTATCGCACTATGGTGGTTGTTTCATCGCGGACCGAGAGACCGCTCCTACAGATCGGCTGTTAATTTAGAGATCGCCGGTAATACCCGCTCCTCTATCAAGCCGCCAAGGAACGACAACTCCGGATAGTCCGCCGCCACCTCAACGATATAACCGAGGGTGCGGGGGATATCGGCTAGATAGCCGGGCTTACCGTCACGGATATTGAGGCGGGCGAAGATACCGGCGGCTTTGAGATGGCGCTGTACCCCCATCAGATCGAACCAGCGTAAAAACAGCGTCTCATCTTCTCCACGCAGAACCCCGGATTGTAGCGCCAACTGATAGTAGCCCATAGCCCAGCCTCTGACCCGCTCCAGAGGCCAACGGATATAGCAGTCACGCAGCAGGGAGACTAGGTCATAGGTTACCGGCCCCACCACCGCATCCTGAAAATCGATAATGCCGGGATTGGGAGAGTGGGTCAGCAGTAGGTTGCGGGAGTGATAATCGCGGTGAACACAGACCTGGGGTTGTGCCAGTGCACTCTCCGCCAGCAACCGAAAAGTCTGCCCCAATTGCGCCTGTTCGCCCTCATTCAGCGAAATACCCAGCTGCCGCTTGACCAGCCACTCTGAAAACAGGATCATCTCACGCTGCAGCATCGCCTCATCATAGGGTGGTAATCCCTGCTCTGGCCCACAGGCTTGAATCACCGCCAAAGCGCCCAGTGCATCGGCGTAGAGTCGGTCTGCGCTCTCACCGTCAAGGATATCCAGATAGTGAGTGGAACCCAGATCTTCCAGTAACAGAAAGCCCTGTTCAAGATCGGCAGCCTCTATTTTTGGCACATGAAGCCCCAACTCGGCGAATGCATCAGCCATAGCGACAAATGGATGGCAATCCTCTCTCTCCGGCGGTGCATCCATAGCGATAAAGGTGCGTGAACCGGCCAGGGTGATGCGAAAATAGCGTCGAAAGCTGGCATCACCTGATGCCGCTTCAATGGTAAAATCGGCCAGACCGACCGATTCACTGATCCAGTTATTAAGTGCTGCCAGGCGTTCAGGCATTGAGTTGTTCCTGTTTTGAGCCAGAAATATGAGGCACCAGGAGTCCCTGTTAACCTCATAGTCATTGAAGAAAAGGCGATTCTATGCGATTTTATGCCGCGCCTGCTATAAAAAAACCGGTGGCGGCGATACGAGGCTGAATAAATCATTCTCAAGGGGACGGTAGCGAACCAGGGCTGCTTTCACAGAACAACAACACAGGATCAAGCCCAAGGGTGCTAATCCTTCAAAAAAGTCAGAGAGACCCAGTGCCAGGAAAACAACAGATACTACCTCTTGTCATCAGCGCACTATTGATGATACCCGTCATAGAAGCGGAAGCTGCTTGGGATTGCCAGGCAACAGCCGAAGGTGGCTGGAGCTGTTTAAAAGATGGCATGCAAGTACCAGACCTGCTCACCACAGCGCCTACTCCCATAACAAGTGGTGGAGAGGGGGCAACACCAAAGGCTGAGCCTGCATCTGAGCCTGCGTCTGCGTCTGAGCCTGCTCCTGCGTCTGAGCCTGCTCCTGCATCTGAGCCTGCTCCTGCATCTGAGCCTGCTCCTGCATCTGAGCCTGCTCCTGCATCTGAGCCTGCTCCTGCATCTGAGCCCAAAGAAAAATCCGCAGCCCTATCAGAGAAAATGGTCAGCACTTACATTGCGCCAGTCCAGCCGGTCTCAGGCTCCCGTATTGACGAGGGTATCAACTGGTCTCAATGCAACCTGCCTCAATCGGCAACCACCAGCGCAGTCACCGCCCTACCAGAGGGGGTGATCCAGATTGAGGCCGATGGTGCTGAGCTGTTGCATGACCAGCAACTCGCCCTGTTCGATGGCGATGTTCAGATCAGACAGGGGAGCGAGCTGCTCGAAGGGCAGCATGTTCGTTACAACAGGACAACCGATGATGTAGATAGCCAGGGCGGAAGTTACCTGGAACAGAAGGGCGTACGCATTGCCGGAGAGACGATTCACTACAATCTGGGATCCCGCACGGGCCGTACCGAGCAGGCCGAGTACCGGCTACTTGACCGCACTGCCAGGGGTAGTGCCGACGAGGCGATCATTGATGGCCCCGGGCTATCTCACTACAGCAACGTCAGCTACAGCACCTGCCGTCCCGGTGAGGATGACTGGATTATCAAAGCCGATGAACTGGAGATTAATCAATCGACGGGGATAGGTACTGCCCGTGATACCACCCTCGCCTTCAAGGGTGTCCCCTTTCTCTACACCCCCTACTTCTCGTTCCCAATAGATGACCGCCGCATGTCCGGCTTTCTAGTACCCTCTGTCGGCGCTGGCGATAACACCGGGTTTGACCTGTCGATCCCCTACTATTTCAATATCGCCCCTAATATGGATGCCACTTTCACCCCCAGGGTGATGGCCAAGCGTGGCCTGCTGTTGGGCGGTGAGATGCGCTATCTGGCCAAGAATTTTCAGGGCCAGATAAATGCAGAGATTCTGCCGAGTGACAGCGACAGGGGGGCGGGAGAAAATAGTACTCGTGGTGCCTATCAACTAAGGCTGGGAGGTATCCCCGAACCGCGCTGGAGTTACGATATCAGCGCCGACTACATCTCTGACAGCGACTATCTCGACGACTTGGGCAACAGTCTGGCAGCGACCAGCACCCAATACCAGGAGCGCCGTGGCGATCTCCTCTACCATGGTGACGGCTGGAACTTTATGAGTCGGGTGCAGAGCTACCAGACCATAGACAACAACATCGCGCTCAATAGTCGCCCCTATAGCAGGATGCCGCAACTGACGCTGGACTGGGGCAGACCTGATCAGCTATATGGCCTCGATTACCACCTCCATTCGGAGTATGTGCGTTTTGATCACCCCTCCAGCACCAAGGTGAAAGCTCAGCGGATTGACCTAAAACCAGGCATCAGCATGCCACTGGAGCGCAGCTGGGGCTACCTAACCCCAAAGCTGACCCTACGTCATACACTCTATAATCTGAGCGACCAGAGCGCTGGCATCGCCTCCAGCCAGAGCCGAACCCTGCCCACCCTGAGCGTTAACAGCGGGCTCTTTTTCGATCGTGAAACTAACTGGTTTGGAGAGAAGATCGACCAGACGCTTGAACCCAGGCTCTATTATCTCTACACCCCCTACGAAGACCAGAGCACTCTGCCGGTCTTCGATAGCAGCGCCCTCGGCTTGAGTTTCGGTAATCTGTTTACCGAGAACCGCTTCTCCGGTGCCGACCGTGTAGGCGATGCCAACCAGCTGACCGCCGCCCTCACCAGCCGCAGCCTCTACGGTGACAGCGGCAGAGAGATTTTACGGGCCAGTATCGGCCAAACGCTCTACTTCCGTGACCGCGATATCCAGCTACCCGGCGTTACCGCCGCCAATGACGACAGCTCCGCCACCTTTGCCGAACTGGCAGCAAATTTGGGCAATGACTGGCGCTTCGCCTCTAACCTGCAGTGGAATCCCCACAATAACGCGGGCATTGAGCGGTCAGCCCTCTCTGTGAACTATTTGGATGACCAGCAGCGTATCCTCAACCTCGCACACCGTTTCACCGATAACAGTATCGAACAGCTGGATCTCTCTGGTCGCTGGCCGGTTACACACCGGGTGAGTCTGGTGGGGCGCTGGACCCACTCCCTGAGGCAAGAACAGATGATGGAGGCGTTTGCTGGCCTGGAGTATGACAGCTGCTGCTGGTCCACTCGACTGGTGGCACGTCAATTCCGCACCAGCGCCACCGCAGAACCGACCGCATCGATCTTTCTCCAGCTTGAGCTGAAGGGGCTTACCAGCATCGGTGACAGAGTCGACCAATTCTTAGAGAAGGGTGTTCTCGGCTACCGCTCAAGGCGGTAAGCGATCCCCTCAACTACCGGGCAACGACAGATTCCATGACGACCAATATGATAATTGAACAGCTTTTCAGAAATGCCCTGCTGGGTA
>JBEVXV010000017.1:0-11048 GCA_040505915.1 Sedimenticola sp.
CGATTTAACTTAGCACTCCGGTCTGGATTAAGTCTACATTGTTTGCTGATTTGATTGTCATAAATAACTTAATCCGTAAAGCCATTTCTGCACCGTGAAATCCGATATTGTGTCATTTAAATTTACACCCCACTAGAAACTCTCTTTCAAGATGGCGTTTCTTCTTCATATCATTCGGATCACCTCGGCCTTTTTCATAGTAATGTACAATAAGTACGGAACGTGTCACGGGATCGTGTCTTGGCGACACTGTGCCACGTGACGTTCGGGGTATATATAGTGAGCGGATCGGCAGTTTCCGCTGGGACGAGTATTGTATTACGGTCCCGTTCGACTGTTTCTAAGGAAAACAATCAAGACTGTTTCTGCAGACGCTAAAACTAAAACAAGCCTGACTGTTTCTATTCAAAACTATCCAAGATCTCAGTTCCACGGAAACAACCTGATTACTCACTATGTCTGGACGCCCTAGGCCCAAATCTTTTGAAGAGGTTAATATCTTCTAAGTTCTAGATTATATAAAACAATCCTGACTGTTTTCTATCAAAATCCTCCCATTCTAAGAACCTGGCACCCCAAGAATCGTGAAAGAGGCCGAGATATGACATGTATAGTTAGTTATGAAAGCAATCTAGATAGCCTATTATACGAACTCTCATAGTGATATAATTTAACCATATCTACTATAATATAGCATTGACTGGTAAAATGTCTAAAGCCACATTTACGTGTTGTTTTCTGTTCTGATACCCTGACAAATACAAATACCTCTAGTCACTCCCGTCCATCACACACGGGCCCACAACTTGTGTCCCCATGGAAGCCTGGTCCAAGATTGATTGATTGATTGGATTTATGTTAACCCACAGGGGGTTTGGGGGCTACAATTTTGGTGTCAGAAGTGTTGGGATTTGAACAAGACTGTCCAGATTAACACAGAATTTATTGAAATATTATACACAAAATCCTCCACTTTTGTGGAAGAAACTGCATTCATTCTTGTCGCTGACAGTCTGTGGCTGATATCTGAAAGTAGAAAACAGAGTTTTATTCAAATTTGTGTGAATGGTAGTTGTGACTAGATCTCAACAGAAACATCTGGTAAAAATGGCTGAAAAAATGGCCGAAAATTTGGCTGACAATCTGTCTGAACAAGAACATCAGTTAAATGATCCTGGGCATCAGGATGAATGTAGTGACAGTGAATCAGAGAGTTCTGTTGAACAAGAAAATACCCCATTAACTCGACTTGAAACTGAGATGAAGGATGAAATGAGCTTGATAGCAACTCAGGTCAAAGAAACAGTATTAGGCATGAGTCAAAAAATGGAACAAAAGTTTACCATATTGGACAGACAAATACATAACCTAGAAATACAGTTAATGGATAGAAACAATAACCAGAATATTGACCAACCCAGAAATATCACTCCAAGTCAAATTAACATGGGAACCAACATACAAGTACCACACATACCAGTGTCCAGTTCTGTAACGGTTTCTGAAAATATAATTAGTCAAACCGCACAATCACCGACATATTGCGAAGACACCACAAATACTGGAACATCCACCAGCACCACACATGCAAGAGCAGATAACTACGTGAAACTCAAACCACAGACATTCACAGGTACTAATGATGATTTTGAAGACTTTTTGACACAGTTTGAGATTACTACAGAAATAAATGGCTGGAATTACAAATCAAAATCTTTGTACCTGGCCAATAGTTTGACAGGGGCAGCTCGAGCCTTGCTTAATGAACTAAATGCTGAACAGCGTCGAGATTATAATTGTCTGGTTAACAAGCTTACAGAAAGGTATGGCCCAGAAAACAGAGCTGAGGTGTTTCGCTCACAACTGAAATCTCGAGTAAAAGTAAAAGGGGAGACAACTGCCGAACTTGCCCAAGCAATCCGTAAACTCACTAGGCAAGCTTATCCTAGAGTGTCATTAGACGTGATCGAAGCTTTGGCTGTAGATCACTTCGTAGATGCCCTGTCTGAAGCTCAGATCAGATTAAGACTGCGCGAAGTGGGTCCAGCCACTATTGCGGAAGCAGAAAAGATAGCCGTTAGAATGGAAGCAAATATCACGGCTGATAAACAGAGAACTAGGTTTGTTGGAAAGGTTGAACAGAGTAATCATGACCCACAAGATCAAAGTACGGAACAACAAATGGAAAATATCAGTAAAAGAATTGACACACTTTCAAAATCTGTACAGGACCTTACCCGTCAGCATAGGTTTCAAACCCCTACCAATCCAAGACCATTTCCACCTAGCTTTCCCTACAATAACCCAAGATCAGATAGACCGGACAACCGAAACTTGCCCTCACAAAGAAATTTCCAGTCTAGGGGAGGTAACTCCAATGTTAATCACTCAAACAGGGTTCCCCCACAGTTTCAGAGAAATCAGTCAGGTCATCCGGGAAACTTTCAACAGCCGACTCACGGGTCCAGAGCCAGGCTGAACTAGAACAAGGACCCGACATTGTCGCTATGCGAAGAAATTGGTGTTTTGAAGAAGGCTACTTTGTTTGCATTACAATCAAAAACGTACCTGTGACCTTCCTGATTGATACTGGTTCTAATGTATCCATTCTGAGTAAACGTTTTCTGAATGACCTTCCAACCGACCTAGCAGCTTCTGTACAACCTACAAAGACAAAAATGTTGACTGTTACAGGGGAAGTAACTCCTTTTCTGGGAAAAGCAGCCATAGAGATGGGTATTGGTAAACAAAAACTAAACCATACTTTACTGATAGCTGACATTGAAAATGAAGGTATTTTGGGGATGGACTTTTTGAAAAACCACAAATGTGATTTAGTACTTACAAGGCACATTATGAAATTGAATGGGGAAGAAATTCTCTGTTTTGCAAACAGCAGTAATGTACCGCCACAGTGCTGTCGAGTTGCTATTTTAGAACCTGTAGAACTCCCTCCCGAAAGTGAAGTGATAGTCACATGTTACACAAAAGGCGTTATAGATAAAAGTGGCACTGGTCTGGTGGAGGTGGACACCAACTTTTTACATACAAAAGGTTTACTAGTAGCAAGAGCTTTAGTTTGTCCAACAACTGGTACTGTACCCGTACGCATTGCCAACCCACATACTCAAAGCTACAAGTTATATAAGAACACAGTTATTGCTTCATATGAACCTATAGAAGCAGAGCAAGTTATACCGGTGAATGCTACCCAGTCAAATGATTCATTGCTTGACATATGCTCCGACAACACCCTCCCTGAACACTTGAACGAATTATATGCAAATAGTTCAAGACAGTTAGGTTCTGAAGAACAAATTCGCCTGAAACATCTACTCATAAAATACCAGAAACAGTTCTCGAAAGATTCCCATGACTTAGGGCGTTACACGTCGCTTGAACATCACATCGATGTCATTCCAGGAACGAGACCAAGTAAACAACAACCTTATAGGTTACCACTGGCAAAGAGACGCGATGCTGAAGCAGAGATCTCAGCCATGGCAGAACGAGATTTGATTGAGCCGTCTACTAGCCCATGGTCATCTCCAGCCATTATTGTACCCAAAAAGAATGGCGGTATAAGATTCTGTATTGATTATCGACGTCTAAACAAGGTCACCATTCCAGACAGTATGCCATTGCCTAGATGTGATGACTCATTAGAGGCGTTGGGAGGATCCAAATGGTTTTCAACCCTGGACCTTAGGTCCGGTTTTTTTCAGGTTGGACTGGACGAAGAAAGCCGCCCACTTACAGCATTCTGCATACCAGGAAGTGGACTATGGCAATTCAAAGTAGTCCCTTTTGGGAGCATGACTAGCCCTGCTTGCTTTGAACGGGTCATGGAAAAAGTGTTTGCTGGCTTAACATTTGTATCTCTCTTGATTTACTTAGACGATATTATTGTGTTTGGCAAGACATTTGACATACATCTACACCACCTGGAAGAAGTATTTAAACGACTGGCACAAGCCAACCTGAAGTTAAACCCTGAAAAGTGCCAGTTCTTCCAGGCTGAGGTTACATTTCTGGGACATTTAGTGTCCGAGACTGGCATAGCGGTTGACCCTGCGAAAACGAAAACAGTACGAAACTGGCCCATACCCAGAAATGTGTCGGAACTTAGATCCTTTGTGGGGCTTTGTAGCTACATGCGAAAGTTTATAGAAGGGTTTAGCTCAATCTGTAAGCCGTTGCATGTGCTTACACAAAAGGACCAGAAATTTATTTGGACACAGGAATGTGAGCAAGCATTCGAAAGGCTGAAAGTCGCATTGACCAGTACTCCAGTGTTGGCATTTCCACAGGAATCTCAAGGCACATTTATTGTAGATGCGGATGCGTCCAATGATGCTTTGGGAAGTGTTCTGTCGCAGGAACAAGACGGACAAGAAAGAGTGATCGGTTACTACAGCAAGTGTTTCAACAAAGCTGAACGGCGGTACTGCACGACCCGCAAGGAACTGTTAGCCGTGGTTTCTTCTATCAAACATTTCCATCACTACCTATATGGCCGGCATTTTAAGGTGCGGAGTGATCATGGAAGCCTCAGGTGGCTCATGAACTTTAAGATTTGTGAAGGTGCACTAGCTAGAATCCTGGAAACTCTAGCAATTTACGACTATACCATTGAACATCGACCTGGTGTAAGACACCAGAATGCAGATAGCCTATCACGCAGACCCTGCTCGGAGCGAGAGTGTGCACACTGCGAGAGATTTGAGAAGAGATATAGTGAAACTGAACCTGGATTGGCCACCAGGAATATTGGGGTAAGGAGTGAGGAGAGTGCAAAACAGGGGGAAAGTTTAGTGCAAGTGGACATGTCAAGTTGTATCGAGGAATGTCAGAACGACTCTTGTCTTTCAAAGGACAGTTCCTGTAAGATAAGCGTGTGTACTGAAGAGGGCCCGCTTCGGACACATTGCTCTGCGAGAGACGCTGAATGTTCAATTACCGGGGGGATCCGGAAGGGCACTACTCCCACTCCAGAGGGTCCAATGGAGGAATGTGAAAGTTTATTCCAAAACCAGGGGATACCACCGTCTCCAGGGATAAATGAAAAACAAGACCAGATTCTCGGCTGCGACACCATACGGGACCTTGGAGTTACCCGGGTGAAGCAACTAGAGCCGAGAACCAGAGTGGACACTCAACTTTCCTGTTATAGCACGGTAACAGAAACTACCGTTGGGGGAACTTTGAGTAAGCAAGAAAGCCAGGACACCTCTCCACTGTACTGTACCATGGACAGTGACAGTTCTGATTATGATGTTGAGGAAGATAGACGGAATAGTGATGTAGGAGTAGACGAGTCTGGGTATACTGCAAATGTGAGAAATTTAGACTGTACAAACATAGACTGTTTGAGTCCGGAAAATATCAAGTGCGAACAAGATCAACAACCTGAGATTAAAATGATCAAGGAATGGAAATGTGATGGTAACCGGCCTAAGTGGTCGCAAATAGCACAGTATGGCTGCGAGTTGAAGGCCTACTGGTCAGCCTGGGACTCCCTAGTGCTGATAGATGAGATGTTGTATAAAAAGAAAGCCACTGATGAACCCATTCAAAAGAGTCCACGGGTGGTACTACCGACAGTATTACGAAAGAAGTGCTTCAATCTATTACATGACTCAGTAACTTCAGCACATCTAGGCTCTCAAAAGACCCTAGAGAAAATAAAACAACGGTTCTATTGGTATAACTGTAGAAAGGATGTGGAACACTGGTGTAGAACGTGTGATATATGCGCCTCAAGGAAACCACCCTACCGTCGGGCGAAAGCACCAATGAAACAGTATAATGTAGGCTACCCTCTGGAACGTATAGCCATAGACATAATGGGACCATTACCTAACTCAGATAATGCTCGATACTTGCTTTTAGTGTCATGCTATTTCACCAAATGGTTAATGGCCATTCCACTTGAGAAAATAGACGCAAAGACCGTGGCGACAAAGCTGATTGAAAGATTTGTCTCTGTGTTTGGAATACCAGTTACCTTACACAGTGATCAAGGCTCAAATTTCGAGAGCAGTGTATTTCGAGAAGTTTGTACCATATTGGGTATCGAGAAAACCCGTACCACCCCTGGTCGACCTCAATCTGACGGAATGGTAGAGCGTGCTTGTCGAAGTGTCCAAGCCATGTTGTCAGCATATGTCAAACAAAATCAGAAAGACTGGAGCATTTATATACCCCTGCTAATACTTGCCTATAATTCATCTGTTCATGACACTACACGGTGCACACCAGCTTCTCTTATGTTAGGTCGCCAACTTAGACTGCCTATTGACCTTGCATTGGGTATCCCTGAAACAAGACCGAGTACATGTGAAACTGATTATGCATACATGCTAGAAAAGCAACTGATACACATGCATGACATTGCACGCAAACACATTCAAATCAGTAGCGATGGTATGAAACGATACTATGACAGAAACACACACTTCAAGGAACATTATGTAGGTGATGCCGTGTGGTACTTGTACGTTGAACGAAAACCAGGTATAAGTCCAAAGTTAACCAGAAACTGGAAGGGTCCCTATATCATCACCGATAAGTTTGGCGATGTTTTATATCGAATACAGAAATGCCCCAGGGGTAAATCAAAACTTGTCCACTATGATAAGCTTAAATGTTACTTGGGTGAAAACAAACCTACGTGGTTCAACACCACAAAGTAAAACTCAGAATAAGCTGGAAAAAAAAAGGGTACTGAGATGACATTCAAGTTGATGTGATGAAATGAACGTTAAACTAGTCAGGAATAAATTATAATTTGTATAACCGTGAATGCTATGCTGTGACTATTGACAAATGATTATGTTGGATTTACCTGTTTGCACACAGACTGCCAGTCTGTGCCTTGTCACTGTGCATATAACATATTCTGAGTGAACTGCACTCGACGAGACGATTCTAATGAATAACTTGCTTTTAATATGATTGGCATCTGGACTGTTGTCTGAAACGAAATATGCTAACAATATACCCATGTTGTTGTTGTTTTCTTTATATATATACTTGTATAAACATGTTTGGAAAAGGATAAACATTGTTGGCATAATTAATGAAAACAGCTTACAGTCAATGTGCGACGGAGAACAAACATGTGTAGCAAAGTCTACTGATGATCTACTAACTCATGTGCTAGTCTACCACGATGCGTAGCTTTGGTCTACTTATTTGGGTAGCAATGCCTACTTCTTGCATATAATAGTGCTCTGAACATACTCTGAAAGTCAGTACCGAAATTGTTTGGTGTGGATCTACACTATTGCAAGTATTATGTGACCACATAACCTTGAACATAAATAATAAAAGACATCCACAAACCTATACTCCAGAACACCTGGTACCTCTGCAAACCATGCGATGATGGGAAACCCTTCAAGATGCCATGGATGGTGAAGAAGCACCTACAGGAGCAGCACTCCGGGTTCGCCTACAAGTGCCCAGACTCTCAGTGTAGGAAGATCCTTCCAAGACCCATGTCCCATCCCTCATGTACTACTAGGCCCAAGGACATGGTGTTGTATCACCGCGAGACTGGCACGAGGGGCCTCGAGGCCCAGGAACTATTGAAGAAGTGGCAAACGAATCGCTTGCCCCACATGTGGGAAGAGACTTTCAAGTCCCCGCTGGCTGTTCCTCCGCGAGCCATCAGTCCGCTACCAAAGACTCCCGAGAAGTCCCGATCTCCACTTGAGCGATGTTACCGCGGGAAGCGACCCTCCGATTCTTCGCACTCGGCACCTTCAAAGAAGTCCCGTAAGTCGGAAGAGCGGCGAGTGAAGGAACCAGACTTCCGGAATGATCCCCTCACCATTTCTTTGGAGCAGCCGTCCCATGTCGTCCCAGAACCTGTGTCCTTGGTGGGTGTCTCCTTCCCTTCGCCGATCAAGTTGCCCGCGGGTAGTAGCCCCTTGAGAGCACGAAGCGCCAGCCCGAGCCCAACATCACGCTCCAGTTCGAGTTCCAGCTCGAGTTCCAGCTCCAGCTCGAGTTCTGACTCGACAACCAGCTCCACACCGACATTTGATCTGGCACGCCTAGAGCCGCTCACCATAGTGATTCCGGGAACTTCAGCCCTGATCGATCCCCCTGAAACAGAGAAATCAGACAGGAGTAACAAAAAGAAATCAGAAATAGACCATAATGAGAAAGAGAAACCTAAACCAGACTGTAGTGAAAAGAAATCAAAAACAGACCGTAGTAAAAGGGAGAAAGCTAAAATAGACAGTAGTGAAAAGAAGAAATCCACGACCAACAGTAAGGAGAAAAGATACTCGACAGCAGAAAATAGGGAGAAAAAGGAATCAGAAACAGTTCGTAGTGAAAAGAAGAAAACCACAACAGACAGTGTTGAGAAAAAGAAAACATCAACAGACATTAGTGAGAAGAAATCAACTTGTGAGAGTGAGACGGAAACTATACTCACCAACACCATTGAACCAGCAGCTGCTGAGATCATTCCATCCGACCCCTCCGAGCCGGCCGGCTTCCCATTCCGTGATGTAGGTGAACCGCAGGCAACACCCAACGCGAATCCCGAAGACCTTGACATGGACCTGGAACTCTATAGAGAGTTCACTCGAAACGTTTTGTTTAAGGATAGGCCAAACACCAAACACGTAACAGCCGAGAATGTATGTGAGCCGGACCCAGGCAAGTCTGAGTGCCTAGACCGGAGGATTGTACGGAAGTTGGAGGGGGAAGTTTTTAAGAAGCTGCAGCAGATTCAAGAAGATCGGATCATTCTCGAAGTCGGGAACCAACAGTTTCACACCTCTAGAGTCACCATGAAGGCGGATCCCAACTCTCTCCTGGCGTCGCTGCTTGAGGATGGGTGCCCCTTTCGACCGTGCACCTCATACGGACGCCCGACCTACTTCTTCGATCGTGACTCCGCACACTTTAGATTTATTCTAAACTTTCTCAGGAATGGAGCAGCGGTTGACGAGGCCACTTTGCCTTCTGAGAGGAGGTATCTGCTCGAAATGCTCTCTGAGGCTCGTTTCTTTAGGTTGGCAGGCTTAGAAGAGGCTATCCTTTCTCGTATGAAAAATTCTAAGGAGTAAGTCCCTTTGACTTTCGGTCTTGGAAGCCTCTGGTGGAAAACTTCTAAATTTTGTTATCGTTCGAGCATCATATCTCCTTTGGTGAGACAAAGCTTTTCTGATAATCATCATCGTCTGGATTGCTAACTGGCCTCAACAACTTTCATAATATCCTTGGTCTGAAATAAAAATGTTATATCTGGAATAGTGAAGTGTACTGACATCAAAGTAAATTTGAGATTGGTATACCCCACTAAGCTGGCTAATTTCGATGCAAATAATGACAATATTGTTAATATTCTTAACATTTACCCTACCCCATTCCTTCCTATAAAATGTCATGGTTTAATGAAAGGTCTAAATATTGTACAAACGACTTGGTAACGTAGGTGTGAAGTTAAAGATAAGTTTGGTTTTGATACTTCAAAAGCTGTAAGTTGTGCTTGCAAATTATAAGATTTGTTTTAGATCAACTTTGTCAAGTGATTGGATCAGTAATCACAGATTGGCCTAACATACATATTTTGAAATACAAAACCAAATACTGTAATTTTAAGTACTGGTGTCTCAGTGTAAGTCTGCATATGCATAGACAAACTGGAATAACTATTCATTTTTGCATTTTCTGTAATGTAATGTAATGAAGTTTGTTATGGCAACATACTCTATCAGCCAATAGATAAGTTGTCCCTTGAAGCAACTCTTGTGGTATTTCTGATTAAGATAAATGTTTTGCTTATGAATGATAGGTGTTACATAACTATTGTTAAAATGTTGAACATGCTTGTTGATAGGAAATCTTGAAGAGCCAGCCAAAAGTTGGAGGATATTTTATTGTTGGATATGGTTTTACAGCCGTTCGAAATGTAATGTGCATAGCGAAAAGTACAGTTATTGGTATAATTGTGTTGTACCTATAAAAGTATGTTTGTGCATTACAATAATTGGCTCAAAGTTTTTCTATGATATTTGATGTTCTTCTTACCTAGAATGTTCTCATCGTATTCAGGTAACAAGTTTTCTGAAAAGGAAATACACATAAACGTTTCTCAGGCACCAGTGTGTAATGTTTTCGAAGACGCGTTTTAGATTTTCTGGTATGTCTTATCTAGTGCCAAAATTTATATGAAAACATGACACACCTGGACGGCAGTAACGTTTGTATATATTTTATGCTTCAGGAAATAACATGTTGATATATCCTAAATGTTCACTTACCAATTGGGCATTCAGAATACTTCATGTTCTTCAGTAGTCTTCTACTTTGCCTTTTCTGTGAAAACAGCGGTTGTTAAAGTTCATTTCCTATAAACAGAACAGAACAGATCATTTTATTTGAAAATAAATCTTTGGCCACACATAGGTGGCATACAAGATAAAGACTGCTATGGATGGTAATTAGTTGGAAATATGCTTGAGTACCGAGACAGGTTGATTATTTATTGGAGCTGCTGGTGATAAGGGTCATTAATTGCACCAATCAAGTCCTTAATTGGTTAATAATTGGTCACTAATTACTTCATTCCATGCTGGATTAATTACTTTCCCCGTTCCTATTTGAGGACAAATCCTTTTCTTTTAGGAGGGAGCAATTGTAGCCTCCCTACCCAGCCAGCTCTTGCTTATTCTTGTGTTATTTTTGTGTATTTCGTCATTTTCGGGTGACATTTTCGAGTGCGAGATTGTCCCTCTAAAATGTTTACTAAGTCAATATTACGGACCATCGGTATCAAACACCTACTGTTTTCACATATTTGTTATAATTACCATGTCTTATACTGTTTATTATGTGCTTGAAGACATTTAATACCTTCATTTGGAATGTATTTCGGTGACTCATGTGATTTCGGGGATCTCGAAACTTACCTCTTTTTTCGCCGATTCTACGATTTAACTTAGCACTCCGGTCTGGATTAAGTCTACATTGTTTGCTGATTTGATTGTCATAAATAACTTAATCCGTAAAGCCATTTCTGC
>JBEVXV010000018.1:0-4624 GCA_040505915.1 Sedimenticola sp.
AGTGAGATCAATCGAAACGACGTTGCCATCTAAATCGACAGACCCGGGCAGAGTTACCGGAGAGATGTCGTCTCGTTCGCGGTAGGATAACAGCTGTTGGTGCACCAGTTCCGCAAAAACTACGATGTCGTTAACTGGCCGCCTGCCCTCGAAGACTTGCGAGTAAACGAGAGCAATCAGCGCTCGGACTGCACGGCGACCCATGTCTAGGTCGTGTGCGGCCACGTTGGACACCTCCATCCTGTGCAAGCCGGGATACTCCGTTACGAGGACGTCTTCGTCGACCGCTAATGCATCGTCGTTCGTTACGTTAAACTGAAACCCTCTCACTGACACGCAAGTACGATGTAGCTTTCCTAGCTCGAAGCTGACGGCCAGTAGCTTCCACTTGCGGCCCCGATCGAAACTGCACAGCCAGTCGACGTAACTACTTAGCGCGTCGGTCGAGTCGAAACTCGTAATCGTTGCGCATACGGTGTCGACGTTTCAGTGAGGGTTGAACACGTGCAGCCTCCCCTGAAATCGAAACAGTGCCAGACTGTGTCGGCCGCTCGTCAGCAGGATCAAATAGTCGAACGAGTTGAAGGCGTCGGCCAATCGTTCCGACAGTTCGCTTCTTCCGATATCGTCTATAGGCTGGCCCAGTCGTTTTACGTACGAGAAGACGTTGCGATACAGCATGTTCTCCGGCAGTCGGCTTTCGTCGAGATCTGGACATTTCAAGAACAAGTACGTTCCTCCGTAAGCAATGTCTGGCTCTAGAAACAATTGACTGAGCTTCGGCTGATACCTAACGAAACACAGAGCTTGCAAACTCCAGGCTAGGCATCGAGACGCGTCCTTTTCGTCGGTGAGACGCACGCGACCTTCGTCGCGAACACAGGGATGAGTGTGCGAGATAACGCTGAAACCCCTTAGGGAGACGTCGGCATCGTCGAGTTCTACTTTAACACGCAGCAAAACCTTGAGAGACTTCGTCGCGTTGACAGGCTTCTTCGTGTTGAGAGGATTCGTTATGTTGAGAGGTATCGGCGTGTTCGACTTTAACACGCAGCAAAACGTCGTCACCTTGAGAGACTTCGTCATGTTGAGAGGCTTCGTCGTGTCTAGGGGCGTCGTTGACCAGTGTGTCACTGCCTGTCGTCGTCGCTGCTTCCATATTCCTATCGGGTGTGCGAACTGGAGATTCGTTTGCGGCGGAGGAGGCTGCCGCTCGTGTATTCGTTTTGTACGCCGAACTAACACAGTCTTTCGAGTACTCTGAGGCCAGTTTGCTAAATTTCGCAGGGAAGTCTGAACTAGGTGGCTCCCGTTTCGCCCGCTTTGACGGAGGCGACTCCTCGACCATTGGAACGGCTCTTTTCGCTGTCTCTTGGCACGTCGAACCACGAACGGTGGCGGCTGTCGAGTTTTCGAATTCCTGGTACATGTTCTCCGCCGAGTAATCGACAACATCGTCGTCGATGGTTCGGTCTAACTGGCTCATGATTTCCATACATCGCTCGATCTTTCGTTGAGCCATCGCGAAACGTGCGCACGCGCTGCAACATATACCGATCGCGTTGGCCTAGTGGTTGAGGCATCCGCCTCGTGACCGGGATGTCGTCGAAGGTTCGAGCCCCGGCTTGAGCTGATATGGCCGGTTGGTGAGCCGCCAGCTAGTTAAATTTAATGGTACCAATTGCCTACCTGCCTGATGCCTGGCATTAAGGATAGGAATTGGGAAGTACTGTTCGAGTGCTAGAGTGTCTCATAAGTCAAACATGGCTGGCCCTTTCACAAGGGGTGACACTATAATAAACAGATACTTTACTATACACACTTTTCGATAATAATGCCAACATCGTCGTGCTTGGTGCCGTCGTCGTCGTCTCGCTGCCTGATGACGGTCGTCGTTATGGATTCCGTCTTGGGATGCAGTAGTTTCTTCAGGGTCGTATTAACGGCGATATCGATACCGTAAACGCGACAGCATTGCGCAAGTCCCGAGCAGGTCGAGTCTCTCCTCGCTAGGCAGATGGTAGAACTCTGCTTCGCCGCATTTCAGAACGATGCACACGTCGGAGAAGGCGATAATTCGGTCGCGGGTAGTCAGCAGTTCCTTGATTGCTGTACTGCCGAACAGGGAACTGCCTCGCTTTATCCTGTTCCAGGTGGCACAGTCTGTCTCGACGCGCTTTTGATACGGGACCGCTCCGACCATCATGTGTCATTCCAAGGAACAACCGGAACGCTTCGCGGAGTTCGTACCTGTCCGTGAACGCATCCACGCTCGATGTCACGATCGCTTCTATGTCGTCTCTGAACCTGTACGCGATGTGATTCACGATGTTGGCAAGGTCGACTGGGTCGCGACACGACGTGGTGTCCAGATTCGAGAGTATGCCGCGGGCGTATCTATCGAGTCGACTCTTGCATATCGTCGGCCTTACCATTCCCGATTGGTTCAGCAACTGCTCGTACCAGAGATACTTGAGAAACGTGCATATGTTGACGTGCTGCAGGCGCCACGCGTATTCGCTGTGAAATACAGACCACCTGTCGGCGTTGCCAGTCTCGGGAACGCGCAGGACGTCGTTCAGCATCTTGTGGATGGATATGGTCTTGAAGGTCGGCGAGACGAGGTGCACCTGGTTGATGAAACTCGGATCGTCGCCGATATCGGACGTCATTATCTCGTCGACCTCACGTTCGTGATTCGAGGCCGCCGACACCGAAGCGTACCGGTCTCGCTGCTTGATGAGCTGTAACTTGACGCCCGGCAATTGAAGTTGCTTGACGATAACGTCGGTGTCGCTCGCCGCCTTTCCATCTTGCTGGGTAGGCTGAGCCGGTTGAGCAAATACAAAGTCGGTGCGGACAGACATGGTTGAAAGAATGAAAAATGATTAAAACGATAGTAAGGTTCGAATATTTTATTTTGTATTGCTCACAAGTAATAATGATACATCGAGATTTTACACGAATTTAGACAAACTGCGCGATTTTGTCTGCTTACACTAGTACGTATCAAGAGAACGCAGATCAATAACATTGTCTTATTTTCATCTCCATCCAGCTGGTGGCACTGACGAAACTTAACCTATTTTCTACGGAAACCGAAGTGGCACAAACCGACTACAATAATGAACGGCTTGAGACATTTCGATTAGACTGCAGTAAGGATAGATCGACCTTATTCGAAATGAGCTATGTAAACGGGAAGCAACCGAGAGCCTTCAGCAAGATATTCCGAGCACCGTTGATGTCGTGGTGTGTCCCGTAGTCACAAACTTTGCACATAAAGGTTTCGCTTGAGGCCAAGGTTGTGTTTCTTGTCCCGCATTTGCCACAAGTCATCGATGTGAAACGCTCGTCTTGAATGATCACCTGACAGTCGGATTCTGCCGCACGATGAATCAGTCTCTGTCTAAAAGCGTAGTGCCGCCAATAGAGTAAGTCCCGATTCGCGCGCCTGTCCAAATGCTTTGGTTTGACTTTCTTCATGATCTGTGATACCGGAATTTTCCCTAACACCACGAACCGATAGGCCTTCAGAAGTTCTGACGACAGCTTGAGATGAAAGTCGTCAACGAAGATCTTGAGTTTCAGGTGTAGTTTTTTCAGTTGCCAGATTATATCGTCCTGCGCCTTTTGCTGCGATCGATTCTGAGCGGCAGCGAGATGCCAGTGTTTCGTCAATCTTATTGTGCCACTGTCGCATGACCGAACGTTTGTCCTCCTCGAGACCGACTTGAAACGCATTGGCATTTGTTGGGTTGTAGACTGTTGCGAATGTACTTCCACCAGGGTCACTACCGCAGATGGCATCCGGCTTAGCCAAAGAAACACGTCTTGTGTACGAACTATCGCAAGGTATTTGAAGCACAAACATTCCGTCGGCTCGCTTCTTGATCTTCACTGCATGGTCGATAGGAGGAAGCTTGTTGATCGACTTTGACAGTCTGATGTACCTTGCGGTGACGTTGTTCTTCTGTGTCGAGAAACTATCAGCCATCAGGGCAACGCTTCTGTCTCGCAACTTTGCGTCGCTGGTGTCTTTCGCCGTCACGTACCTGATCCTATATTTAGACACCTGGAAGCTGCCCTCTCTTAGTATGCGCGTGTCTTTGTCTCGCAGACTGACATTGCTTTCTTTTGAATCTATCGCGCCGACTTGTACATGGTAGCGTATGTTTTACAAGACGTTCTCTTGATTTCCGTCATCTTATTGTCGAAGAACCAATCGTCATTTTCCTCCATCCTGTATTCTCCTGGCACGTCGACCGAGTTGGTTTTAGACACTACCTTCATCAAGTCAAAAGCACTCGGCATGAATCCTTTCTCACGAACCAAGAAGTTGCACCAGTTGTACGCGTGATTGCTCACCATGAGCATCTCGTTCAGGACCTGTCGCTGGTGCTTTGTTGGTTGCAGCCCCACGCTGAACGTTGTCTTGATGTTTGGGTCGGCAGTCTTTTGCTTCTTGACGTCCAAATGGTCAATATCTTCGATGGGTGTCCCGTGCCCCTTCACGCCAATAAAGTCCCGTCTTCGAATCCATTTCCACCAATGCCGCATCGTCTTGTGCTTGTGAACGTCGGCGGCATCCCACAACGTACTGTCTTCTCGCTTTCGTTTCATC
>JBEVXV010000018.1:4724-9042 GCA_040505915.1 Sedimenticola sp.
ATACCTCGGCTCGAACAACGACTCTGTGGTCACCGTCCATATCAGGAATATTTTCTTTCAAGCAGGTCGATAGCTCCGGGACATACGTTTTTTCTATGTCGGCCAACGTCCGACCAGGACATAGCTGCTTCCTCAGATATGCGTGCCGACTGCGGCCTCTTTTCATGCACTGCGTTTTTGTCTTCCCACTGGACGCCATCGTAGCATCAACTTGTTAACACCTATCACAATGTTAAATATCGAAAAGTTATTTCGAGAGTAATTGGTTGGCCCTGAAAAGGGCCGTTGTCTTCTGTGTGTTACGATGTCCCTCACGCAGTGTCGATCACGACGTCGCAGGCATCGCAGAATTGGAGATCTTCCGGATCATCCTCTTCGAAGAACGCTTCGTCAACATCGTCCGGACACATGTGCTCTTGACCCGGGTAGTCAAGCCTCGCGTAGCATCGCCAGCATTCTATGTAACAGGGTACGGCGCACATACAACACGTTCCGTTCTTTTGAGCCATTTCTCCGAGTTGACAATGCTCGTCTCACAAAGTTGTTAGAACTTTTATAGCCAATAGACCATCACGTGATTACTTTCGACCTATCGGATGAAGTCACGTGGTCCCAATATAAGCTTCAACACGATCGCTGATGTTCATTCTGCTCTGAGCTCTGCTAGGGCAAAGCAACATGCAAAGTGACGCTTCTTGAGTCAGTCGACGGCGATTGCAGTTCGTCAGGTTAATGCGAAGTCACCCTTACGAACGGCGAGTGAACACGGACAACCTCGTCTCTGCGACGGCCGCGATGGATCCCAGCATCGGGGAACTGGCCCGAAACATCGACCGCGTTCAAGAGCAGCTGAAGAAGGTTGATGCGACAAAGAGACAGGAACGCATTTGGTTGCTCGTTAGAAGAATCGCGGAGAACACACTGAATACGAGGCAGTGGCAACTGGAACTCAAGTAGCTCGCAGCCGAGAGTGAGCGCGAAGCGGATACGTTATCTTGCCCGGACCCGGACGAAATTATCATAGAGTTCGAGACCGAGAAGCAGATGGCCATGCGGGAAGCCAGAGAAGATTATTTTTTTTCGAACGCGTATGACTCCCATGTGGTCATCGTCGATGAGCAAAGCACCTTTGCCGCCGACCTCGTACGCTTGATCCAAGCTGCGTGACACCATCCGCTCACGATTTCCAAAAGCTCTCCTTCGCGAACCATTCTGTTCCCGCATCTCTCGTCGTCAGAGCACATCACGCAAACGTACGTCCCTTCTGGAATATCGCAGCTTCCGCTCGCACGGGTGACGAATTCGTAGATCACGGAACTGAATTGAAAATGATCTATAACGTACTGCGGCACGTCGTGAACTCTGGCCATAGTGTACTTGTGGCAGGACATGTCTACGCAGCGCTTCGTCTCTACCATCTCGGATCGCTTGCACGGGCTTTTAGATCTAAAGTTCCCCGTTTGCAGCACCTGGCGTCGCCGAGTCTGATAGCCCACGTCGCATGCCTCCGATGTCGAACACGGTCCCAATTCATGCCACGCGTCGTATTTACAAGGAACCGGTTCGCCAGCGAGGCAGAATTCATTGTAGTTGTCTCAACAGTCGCTGTTCAATCGCAGTAACAAGAATGTTCCCCATCGCCCCTGCCAACACGGTACAACTCGTGGTTAACCGTGGCTGTGCAGCAGCTGCTATGTTGTGAACATTTGCTCGCAGCTGCTGTGTTAACCGAGTAAATAGCGAGCACTGATGCAAGTATGAGAAATATATTATACATGATTATAATGAGTCGATAAAGGATTCATACGTTAATGTCTTTTTAACTGTCCGAGTGCCGTCCTACCTCTTTTGCGGCGGCGCGTGTCTCTCAAAGGGCGCAGACGGTTTCCCTCGTTTATCTCATAAGACGCAACCTTCACCGTCTCTCGAAATCTCACCATTTTCTTCAATGCTTTGGAGTCGTCTCTCCCATCGTCCATCTCACAAGACGCGACGTTCACATTCTCTCTCAACGTCTTCTTAGACGACAGTTTTTTCTATCAACGCGCAGACCAGCAAGAGAGTTGCGAGAATCATGTTTATCCAGGCTTCCGAAGATTACATCGGTCTTTATCGCACCTCGCGCGAAATAATTAAATTACGGTAGGATCGCGTGTTACACTCGTGTGTCACTAATGTAACATTGGTGGATTCTGACGCAATAGCACAAACGTACGGCAAGCGTCCGATACGTTTTCTGTACGTTCTATATAATGATAGACGATCGATTGACAAGGTTCCGACCGTGTTACTATAAGCAGACACTAGGCATCAGGAGGAAGAGCCGCCAATCTGAGCCCACCTGTCGTCCACACGATACGATACGCAGCCGATCAACCTAGGTATTACTCCATCACCCCTCCCCTCCCGTTGGATGTTATATTTAAACGCTTCGGCCTTTAATTTCATTGACTGCAATGACGTAATTGCAACGTTTTCAGTACGTCGAGCGACGTTTTCCCTACGTTTTCCAAAGTAGGCGGAACCTGATCATGGGTATCAAAGGCTGGCTCTGCCGAGTCAGAAACGCACAGCGCGAAGTATTAGACTAGTAAAGCTACGTCAGTGTTATTGTTAAATTGTTAAGAAGATTGTTAGGAACTTGTAAATACATGAAATATTGTTAACCTCGTAAAACCCAGCGTTCAACTTAAACCCACACACACACACAGAGACACGCTCGCTTGTCCGTTTATATGCACACTAGAAGAAACGAAAGAAAAGCCATCGTAGACATGTTGTATAGCTAATACCATCTCTCTCTATCATCGCCGTGGGGGGAGATATATGGGGTGATTGTTCTTAGCTTATATAAAACTAAAATTTGACCACGAAAATATCGAATTGACCAATCAGAAGCCCGCATTTCTCGAATCGACCCGTCGTGGACGTATTTTATTTAACCGCCACTCCACGGTTTGCCAGTGTAAAACATGGGGTGGCCGTTAAACGAATTTGGGGAACTGACTAGCATTGGGAGCTGATGTGTTTTTCCTACTGGTCACGTAGTTGGCTGACTGCTCCATCGATACAGCAGTGATGTCGCTGACGTTGTAGAGCTATATATCGTCTCTCTCTATCGGATCGTGGTGGATTTTGACGCAATAGCACAAACGTACGGCAAACGTCCGATACGTTTTCTGTGCGTTCTATATAATGATAGACGAGTGATTAACGAGGTGCTGACCGTGTTACTATAAACAGACACTGTGGTGGTGGATTCTGACGCAATAGCACAAGCGTACGACAAACGTCCGATACTTTTCATGTACGTTCTATATAATGATAGACGAGCGATTAACGAGGTGCTGACCGTGTTACTATAAACAGACACTGACGCACAACGCGAAGTATTAGACTAGTAAAACTACCTCAGTATTATTGTCAAGAAGATTGTTATGAACTTGTAAATACACGAACTATTGTTAAACTCGTAAAACTCAGTGTTCAACTTAAATTATCGAGATCCGACTCAGACACGTCAGAAACGTCTTTTCGCCTACGCGTCTTCCGAGTAAAACCCGTGAAACACCCGGAAGACGCGTAGGTGAATTTTAAACGGAACCGGATCGACGACGACTAACATCGTGGTGTGACAAGTTTGGACGTTCGCGACTGAGACTGACTATGCCACGTCGTTCAACTACACGCATGTCACACGCGGTGCTGGAGCTCAAACACCCACCCACACACAGAGAGACCTGTCCGTTTATATACGCACGAGAAGAAACGAAAGAAAGCCATCGTAGACACGTAGTCGGCTGACTGCTCCAACGACACAGCAGTGATGTCGCTGACGTTGTAGAGCTAATACCATCTCTCTCTATCATCGTCGTGGGGGGTGATTGTCACGATTTGAGTGCCATGTATTTGCTGTATATTGACTTTGCTGAATAACACCGGTAGGGTGGGTGAACACCTTTAAGTGTCTCAGTTGAAGTCATATACATTTTCTTGTATATTTCATGCCCACGATAATTGTCCAGTTCGTGTCAGCAGTTATGCGCCTCGTGGGATAAAGGCACCTATCGCAGTCGATAAGAGCACTACAGTATAGATAGTCATCTGTCCGTTTTAGGACAGGTTTTACACCAATGATTTGTGATATGTGTATGTGTTATTGTTCTAATATACCATGTAATTACCTGTGCAAGTTTTGCCACACATAAGTGAGGGCAGTAAAATCAACTGTACTTCATTTTTTGCGTACAGGTTGATTTTAGTAAGTCAGCCATTTTGGGCCACGACTGCATTTCGTTTTGGTCAAGTTTATTGCATA
>JBEVXV010000019.1:0-817 GCA_040505915.1 Sedimenticola sp.
TATCTATGAACATGGAATACACTCGATGGTCCCTGCTAGATAATGCCGGACTATATCTCGAGCTATCTATCTAAGCGCTCATATATGTTCCTGCTCCACTCGAACATATACTGCTCCACGACTGCGGTATCATCCCGGGCCCCGCTATCGCATCGGCACAGCTCATCGGCTCGACTCTACCCTCAACTACACCGAGACCTCGACATCGACTGACCCTGGGTGCTGAAACAGACAACATACACTACTAAGTGTGTTGTCGCTACATAACCACACTAAATTCCACAAATTCCAGATGCTCAAAGACATTTCACTAGTCTACAGCCTATAACTATCTTCTTACCTGAACAATCTTCAGCATGTAAAATCCAATTTCAATTCCTCCACACTACATATATAACCACATCCTATCTATTCAAAAGTATCCTGCCAACTGACCACATTACAGGTACATAATATACTGTCCAGAAACAACTCACAAAACAGCTCACCTACTGCCATTAAACAACTCACAAAACAGCTCACATACTGACATTAAACTCCATGCATACCTATTGTCACCGTGTCCACTACAGGACCCCTTTTGTTAGGCTAAACAATACAATACATCTACCTGAGTCCTATTGACATCTAATCTAAAGAGCGCCTTTTAAATATCTACCACATGTCCAGTCCCACTGTCTAAAGACACTCTTATATTTAATTGCACATACAAACACTATCCTATTTGTATAGATGTACGATTTCTGCGTGACAATACTCCCCCCTAAGGATAAAAGAGTACTACTCTTTTTTCACACACAACAGAAATCTACACTCC
>JBEVXV010000019.1:827-2059 GCA_040505915.1 Sedimenticola sp.
CGAGTATATCTACAGTCCTTTTCACTTCGCCACTACCTTACCGCTTACCACCGTCCAAGCATACTCTACTTCAACCCTACTGAGATAATCTGCCCCGACATTCTGATTTCCTTTGATTGCTTCTATTGTGAACCGAAATGGTTGAAGCAAGAGAGACCACCTCATCAATCTGCTATTGGCCAATTTTGCTGTTTTCATGTACCGCAAAGGTTGGTGATCAGTCTGTAGGGTGAATTCCTTTCCGTACAGGTATCTCTGAAATTTAAGTGTTCCCCATACAACGCCCAAACACTCCCTTTCTACAACCGCAAAGTTCCGTTCACTTGCTTTCAGTTTCCGACTGGCATATGCTACTGGGTGAAGCAACTGATCATTAACTTTACCTGGTTGGAGAAGAACCGCTCCCAGTCCTACATCGGATGCGTCAGTCTGTAGTACAAACCTTGCTGTCAAATCAACTCCTTGTAGCACAGGTTCCTTCGCTATGGCGGCCTTAAGCCTTTGAAATGCCTCGTCATGCTTACCGTTCCATACTACCTTGTTGGGTTCACTTTTCTTTGTGAGGTCTGTTAGTGGAACCACGATCGATGCAAAGTCAGGTATGAACTTGCGATAGAATCCAGCGAGTCCTAGAAACGCACGTACCTGTCGCTTTGTGCTTGGTTTTGGAGCATTTACAATAGCCTGAACCTTCTCTGGTACCATGCATACTCCACTACTTCCGACTCTATGGCCTAAACACTCAATCTCACCTGCCCCGATTATGCACTTGGTTGGTCTGGCAGTCAACTTATGCTGTCTTAACCTAGTGAATACCTGTCTCAATGAGTCCATGTGCTCTTTCCATGTACTGGAAAATATCATGATATCGTCGATGAAGTTGTCCACACCTTCCAAGTTGTCTAGCAGCTTCCTCATCATCCTCGAGAACACTGCTGGAGCAGTTACCAAGCCAAAACACATGACCGTAAACTGATACAAACCTTTCGGAGTGGTGAATGCTGTCTTCTCTTTTGATTCGTTATCGAGTGGTATCTGCCAGTAACCTTTCGCTAGATCCAACTTGGAAAAGTACCGTTTGCCAGCTTTACCCATTTGTGAGAATATGTTTTCTAGATCAGGCATCGGCTCTGAGTCAAAGATCACACCTAACTTTTCCATCTGCCCAACTTCGGATAGTATCTGCTCTCTGAGATGGTATGGGTATCCCCTCGAGCTACGAACTGGCTCAT
>JBEVXV010000020.1:0-13006 GCA_040505915.1 Sedimenticola sp.
TTTGCCCGTCGATTTAGACGGTTGTGGTACCCTTCCACATCATTATTTGTTCGGATACTCATGCCGAAAACGCTCCATGACGCAACATCCCATGTGGCACTACGTATCCATGTTTTCTCCACATAGTCAATGAATTGCGTCGTTTGTTCAGTTGACTGTGTTTTCAGTTTCTGGAACGCGGGGGCTATATCGTCTGGGGGGAGAAATGGTAGGGCGAACACTTTACGTAGAAACTTGTACACGCTGTCACGCTCCTCGTATGCCTTCTGCAAATAGATAATTGGATAAAAGCAACGAGGGTTTTCGACTATGGTTACACGAGAGAGTATGCGCGTGCGCATTTAGCTTACACGGCAGGCGAATTGAGCGTTCGACTTCCAACATATGTTACGCATGTCACTCGTGTAACCATAGTCGAAACCCCTCAACATGTGTATTGTGTATGTCATTTATAAACGCGTCAGTGCATATAACCATCATATTCATTGCATGTATATTTACGCACCATTTCAAAGGATCTGAAATATTTTGTTCTCTCAGTTCTCTGTGTTTGATCACTTTGCCAAACATAAATGCACGATTTCAAATGTAGCTCGTTCTATGGATATTCTTCGTCTGTTCAGCTATTAAAGATACATTGCAATTATGTACAATAAACTAAGTTTAAACCAGAGAGATGTTGCGATTTATGACGTGTTCGCATACGTCAACTCGTATCTACATAATACATAATTAACGATTAAAAAAAGCATAGTCTCTAATAACTCACCTGGAGATTGTGTGACTGGACATTCCTCCAAAGTGCCTGCCCGAAGTGGAAAGCGCACCCATGGATGTCTGGTTTATCGAAGACTTTTCTCAGACCATTCCAGAACCCGGCCTCGAAGTCGGTAACGAACATCGTCACGTCCGGTTCTCCGGGTAAAAGTTCCAGCACTCGCTTGAACACCTGTCATGAGTAGTAATTTACCCAGTGGGCACATGACGTCACGGTTACGTTGTATTTACGTTGGATCCCAACGTTGGATTTACGTTGGATTTTGGTTCCATATGAAAGTCTGATAGACGTAATTTTCTGACGTAAATCCAACGTCGGACCCTGACGATGGATTTACGTCAGAAAATGACGTTGGGACACCGTCAAATCCAGACGTTGAATTTACGTCACTTTCTGACGTAAATCCATCGTCAGGGTTTTACATCAGAAAATGACGTATATCAGACTTTCATATGGAACCAAAGTCCAACGTAAATCCAACGTTGGGATCAAACATAAATACAACGTAACCCTGACGTCATGTGCCAACTGGGATAGCTCGATCCACAATTTTGAAACAGCTCAGTTGTACGACGTTGTTTTGACGTCAGATCCCGACGTAAATACAACGTTTGGTGCGGTGTATTCATACGTAATTGTCGGAATGCTTCAAATTAGTTTTAATCCCTTGCTATATATACTATTCTGAAAGATTCAAGTAAATAAAATGAAAAAAATCTCAACACTGTGGAAACAGGTCAGTTGTACGACGTTGGTTTGACGTCAGAACCCGACGTAAATACAACGTTGTAATATTGACGTCGCATATACGTTGTATTTTGGTTGGCGACGTCGCGACGTGAATCCAACCAATATCCAACGTCAATCTGACGTCGTGTGCCCACTGGGTACTAAATACAGAATTTTGATATTATTATTATTGTTTTGTGGATTAATCTGGATAAGCACACGAAATAATTGAACACATCTTGCAAAATAACAAATAATTGGGGGACTTTTAACTTTTTTTGTTATTTATGAAAAAAAATAACTGTTTACAATATGTGTTGTTTGGACCAAAGTTCAGAGACAATCATTTTGTTATGTGATGGTACCTTTGTGTAGTCCTTAGTCCGTTTCCCGGACATAATTGCGAAGAGCAACGGCAGCTGTTTCGTATTATCGCCAGATCTTGTAAATGCGTGGATTGACACCATTTGGTAGAACGGCTTTTTCACAATTTTAAAAGTTCCATCTATATACCAAGTCTTAGCCTTTCCTAAATTTTCCAGTTGCGTGTCAGTAGCGAACAGAAAATGCCTGTTGTGTCCTACGGTCACTTCACCCCTGTAGAATGGTTCCGGTATGGAAGTTGTGAGATAGCCGGTGTCAATCTGCAAAAAAAAATAGTTTTACACCAGGGTAATTGTAAATAAGGCTTAGTACAGTAGCCTACTACGAAAACTTGTGAGAAAAGGTATTTGAAAACGTTTGTCACATTAAATGTGCTTGAATACATTCACGTGGAAAAACGTCATTTACTCCGTAAATGAGATCTGAAGCAGAATGTGTGAACATTTCCTAGCTTTACACGTCGTTTATGGAAAATATCGGAGAGTGATGAACGTGAAGAACGGACTATATACAAATTTCATACAAATGTAGACATAATCATTCAACTAACTTCAAAATCAGCAAGCTCTCCTTGAGGGTCAGCAGGGCGTTCGCATTGTCGTACTCTGTTGGCAGTGCGGACCATATTGTTGTACACTGGACGAGATGCACCCGGCTGTCTGCTATCGGCATGAACATGTAGAACCTGATCAACAATACTGGATCCCGATTCAAACATATCCTGTTTGGCTACAGACTTGATCTGAAATCGGATAGTTCCATACAATATTAACTGGCATACTATATCAATCTTGTTTTCATCTCCGACATATAAGGTTCGACCAGACTGCCAGATTGGAGGATCTGCCACTCTCTGATGGCTATTTTCTTTTATTTAATTGACAATTATGCGCCGTTCCAAGATCTACCATGATTAGTGTTGTACATTCTGTGTGGGTCTCTATGTGATACTGGTTACTGGAATATGTTTCTGCGTGCTTGAATGTCGAACTTGTGAGTAGACATTTGGCCTTTTATTCCAGAAATCCAGAAACAAGATATCTCTTTTAGTCAATAAGATATCTAAAATAGTGAAACGGATATCTATAATAGTTAAATAGATATCGTGTTGACTCAAATATATATATATTATATACTTTAGTAGATATCTGATATAGTTTATAAGATATCTTATATACACATTTATACATTCAAACAGATATCTCTTTCTTTCAAGAAGATATCTTAAACAACGAAATAGAAATCTTGTTAAATGAAACAAATATCTTATATACGAGATCTCTACCAGTAAACAAGATATCTGCTATCCAACAAGAACTATTGTTAATGTATTAGATATCTTGTATTTTAAACAAGATATCTTATTTACTGATATAGATATCGTGTTTCTGGAATAAAAGCTATAACGGCGTGCCATAGATTCTCGGGTTATTACCTCCGATTGTATTTGTACCGCTTTGAGAATTCCCGGTTTCGCCTGATGTGAATGTGACCTTTCATTTTTGTTGAAGTGGTCCCCCTGCTGCCGCACAGTGACTGGACATATCCCCTTCTTGTTACGCACCGCACATCTCCATTCTGTTGTCTCTCCTACCTGACGCTTGCGGGTGTATGTGTAGCCGTCAGTAGAAACGAGAATTCGACACCGCCTCTGCGTACCGGCGTTCACGAACGTGTATGCTGTTCCGGCTGCGATGTCAATGGTTACCGTCTCTGGAGGTTCGTCTTCCATCGATCTAAATAGCACATGCTCGACATGTCATACAACAATTAGCTACGAATCGACTGTGCACTGCGGATTGTCAATGTGGCTTATAGTAGAATAGACTTGATCCATTTGTTTATGTGTGCATGTTAATGGTGGCATTGTTCTACATTTGCAATGCACATCAATTGACCATGACGTCAGCGAAAACTAAACTAAACCTCGGCTGTAGCTCGACTCTAACTCATATTTGGGTGGAAAGTGTCGGGCCGGATTAACCCGCCAAAAATAATGTAATTATATAGTAAAACCTCTTGGTTAGGGTTTGGGGTTAAAGGGTTAGGCTGAAAGGGTTGTGGAAAGTTTCGATCCCTATTATCCCGCGAAATGATGTAATTATATAGTAAAACAGTTTTGGCGGAAAGTGTCGACCCGGATTAACCCGCAAAATGATGTAATTATATAGTAGGCGGAAAGTGTCGGCCCGGATTATCCGTGCTGATCCGTCTAATATGGGGCTGCGATAGACAGTCACATCCGCCATTTTGATCTACACTGTTTGACGGTCAACTTGATCATCCAATTAATACGGTCAGGCACTTCAGCCATTTTGGTCTACAATGTTTGTCGGTGAATATCAGATGCACTACGCTCGTCAGTCACGTCCGCCATTTTGATCTACACTGTTTGCCGTTGGATATCAGTTGCGCTACGTCACGTCCGCCATTTTGGTCTACGGGATTCGCCACTCGGACGGACGGACGCGAGGACGGTCGTGAAACCTACGATAGACGCACGGACGGACGGACGGACGGACACGAAACGAGGCGGTAAGTAAATGTCGAGTATATACCCGTATAGTTCGAGCTGACCACTAGATAATCCTTATGTAAACAAAATGACCATTCGGACAATGCCGGTAGGTCTAAGGTACCCGAGGAAACCCGCTTTAAGCTCTGCTTAAAACGCGCCCCGCACATCGGTCTAACAATGATCATAAGACCCCTTTTCGCAGGAATTGGTAATTGGAAGGGCACGGAAGTCATATTACCTCCGATGATCAAGATGTTACATGCATATCCTTACTGTTCAATTATCTCGGCCGGTATAGCTGTTGTAGATCTGCCAGTAATGTCGAACGACGAATCGTTGATATAGCGGTCTCGGTGGTCTGGGCCTGTGAAAATAGTTCTGAACATAATTAAATAGAGAATAATTACCAGCATGTTTTTGTTATATATATTTACCGAGACGGCGGGTATTGATTTGGTTGAAGAACGAGTTCGGAGAACGAGTTCTTCAACGAAATCACTTCCCGCTGTCGAGGTAAATATTTCCCGTAACAAAAACAGGCTGGTTATTATTATATGTATTACCTACTCCCTACATTTAAATCAAAACGACATTATGTTGCCTCTAGACGTCGAAAATGATATTTATTTGCATGACGTAACGTCAGTTTCATTGAAGACTCTGCGACCACCGCTGTACGTGCACCATATGTATTATGGTACTAAACTGTTGTTTTATCTGGCTCTTCGGTCTTCTCTTGGTTCATATCTTCTATTTTTAATCAGATCAAGGAAATATCAGCCCACTGTGTTGATATTACCGGATCAAAATATGAAAACTATCGCACCGATCGTCACATGCTAAATTATTCGAGGTAGGTAATAATTATTTGTATTTTACATGTACCTACCTCGAATAATTTAGCATGTGACGATCGGTGGTAGGCATAATTTTCTACACATACCATCCGGTACTCCCAGGGACCGGTCATCGTTTCTGTCCATAACGGCCGACATGGAAGTAGAGGTTACGGAAAGGTTCAAGGGTGGAAGTTGCGGAGGCCAATCATCGTCTATCTCATGAACAGTCGACATGGGATTAGAGGTTACGGAAGCAGTTAATGCTGGTGGTGGAGACGGACCATCGCCCGTTTCCACAGCTGGTGGTCGTGTGGACGATGGTGAAGGCAGCTCGAGGACAGACGTATTAATTGCTGATAATTCTAGCAGTGGCGGCGCGTCGTTCCGGGCCTCCAGACTCGACGTATCTGCCAGCATTGTTGACGACGCCTGAAAGTATATACGTGTTTAAGACTCACAAACAGTGCAAGTCCCACAAACCTGTCCAATCATAAATAACAAATAAATTAACTTTCATTGTTGGAACGGTGGAACTCGACTTATTTATGTGAATTCACATCTAAGAAACTATTGATAGAAATTGTAATAGCTGTGTTGTTTGTGACTTATTTGTACCGAGTATTAAAGTTTGAAACCATATTTAGTATACAATAATTACTAAACCCGTATATACGGACTTTTGTTACTACAATATTTATAAGTTATACATGATTGTTGTAAATTTGCAAATTTAGGCTTGCTTGAATACAATGATGAACATAAATACCGCATTTGTAGATTCATAAATGCTCGTCGATAGTGTTGTCGGGGCCTGTTTTGTTTTCGAGCACTGTCTCCGGGTTTTTTTCCCTCGTCTCGACAATGGTTTTTTCTTTCTTTTTTTCGGTAGGGTGGTAGACGTTGCAGTGTTCGCCGTTTCTAGGATGGGTGTGCAGGTGTCGCCACCTGGTGTCAGGTTATCCGGACGCCAGAGAATAGTGATGGCTTCCAGTCGTGTAACATGGTAGGTTTGTGGTTGTATAGTCATGGTTACTTCCTCGTCGCTTTGAGAACTAATAAGAATTGGACGTTTAATCACATCGGTCAGCGCCACAGCTGTCCAAAGGTTCGCAGGTCCGCCATTTGCCGAATTTGTACATGCTACTTCCAGGCTTGGTGCATATGTCAGCCTCTGGATACGTTTACACAATGGGTGTTTCAGGTACTTATTGAACCCAGTGCAAATTTGAACGCACGTCAAATATCGGAGAGTCTTCACTAACGAATCGGTACCCACGATATGTAGAGACACCGCATTGTATAGCGAGTTGTTGTCGCATGTCGTCACAATCGGCGTTTTCAGCAGTCCTTCCACCGCGTGGTCTATGGTCGGCTGAAGTGGGAGGCTACTACATTCTTCTACGGTTAACGCATTGGCAAACAATGCCTCTCTGGCGGTCGCTTCACGTAGGCGACGTAGGTCGTTGCTACGTATTCCCTGTGAATTAAGGGAATGGTGTATAGTACATGTATATATATATGGGCGCTGTGATATGTAGCCCTGTTCATGATACCAAATTTACTGAGTGTGTAAAGGTTATGTAACTTTACTCGCATATGCACAAGCAAATTTACATGTATATATCCAATAAGGTTTGTGTGCGTAATAGACAGCAATGATTTTGTTATTTTACTTATAATACGAGTACAGTACCGTACAATTCAGTAGTGTGATTTTAGCATAATTATATTTGTGTGTGATATTATAATTGAGCCGGGCTATGACAATTCAACCATTATCGCACGGTCGTATATCGCCGTAAATGAAATTGGTGAAACGTTATATTTTCCGTATATGACATCGAAAATTGGCAAAAAATACAGAGCATATGCGGAATTTAATTCCGCATATGCTCTGAAATTTCCGCCAACTTTCGGCTTCATTTATAAAACATGTATATAATAAATTAAGTAAAGTCCAAACTCACCTACCATACAATATCCCAGACGTAGACCCGACCTTGCTATGAATATATTCTTTATAAAATGTTTAAGTTAGACTTACAATTACAATTAAGTCCACTATGGGAGCAAAGTTTCGATTCGGTTAAGGGATATACTATAGTCAGCCTATGTGTTTAATTATAGCGGAGGTACATTTGTTTATACAAATGTATTAATTGATGCTCGCCAGAGCTTTCCATAAATCGCTATTTGCTGACCTAATTAAACTATTTATGCCGTTAATCTCATCAGGGGTCCTCCGGCACTTTATCCAATATACTGTAACCTGACTGGATATGTACAAAGATGGCTAAATAGGTACATATACAGTCCAAATTTAATTCCGCATTAGTTCTGCAAGTTTCGTCAAATTTGAACATTATTTACGAAAGTTGTGTTCAGTTATCAAAATCATTTACGGCGAAATTCCAAAATTATGCGAGTGTACGTTATCTCATAACGCGTTTCATTTAAGAACCTAAACCGTAATGTGATGTAATTTCACATATGCATTACATTCGTCTAGTAAATGTTTTGTTCCGTTAAGCCAATAATGTATTTCCATATCACAGGAATATTATTGATACAAAACGTCCTATTTTCAACATTCTCTGGTCATTAATTATTAGCCCCAGCTTTCCCAACCCATGGGACATGTGCATAGTGTGTATTCACGGGAAGCATTCCAACACCCACGAGAACGTATACTCCTTTCAGATATATTAAATTATATTATTCCAACTGCAGGTCAGTAGTTCAGTTGGATATGCACAAGGGATGTACTAGTCAGCCTTTGTGTTAAATATCTAGTATCCATAAGTCGCTCTTTGCTGACATTATTATATCTTTCCCAACCCATGGGACATGTCCGGTCCGAATATAAATCCGCATTTGCTCTGCAATTATCGTCACATTTGAACATTATTTACGAACGTTGTGTTCAATTTTCAAAATCATTTACGGCGAAATTCCAAACTGTCCGAATGTACGTTATCTCATGGCGCGGCTCATTTAAGAGTTTCTAAATTTGTTGAATATAATAATATTTATTTATTGTGTTCAGTTCCGTTAGGAATATAAGTGCAAGTGTGTCAATACCATAGACTGAGTATCAATTTACATTTACTCTCATGTCCACTGTGACTTTTGGTCTGGTCTGCATTAAATATCCAAAATCTCAACACAGACTCATGTTCCAAGAACGACTATCATAACAGCCGTGCCATCGAGAGCGCCGCAGGCGCCGATACGAGAGCTCGGTTGGTGCCTAGCATGGACCGGTCAATATGCTCGAGTCTGAGTTTGAGATTCAATATGCTGGAGTCTGTGGTTGAGATTTGGTTACCCCTGGCAGTAATAAAAGGAAGGTGGCACTCTGACATACCATCAGTTTAGACGGGTCGTTCAAATTCGGCATGCATGCATATCAAATAATAGACTTATGCATTTTTACACAATTCTACGTACATATTTATCGTTGAAGTTTGAATATTGCGATCCGTATTATACTAATTTGAATATTACGGAATGAATCGCATTCCTTGAATCAAACCACTCGTTTGAAAACACTAATTTGAATAAATGTTATACATCTATATACATTATAGAATTTCGACGCAATTCAATGATTACTGAGAGAATTTGCCTATCTACCCTGACTTCCTGTGGTCAGATATTAAGCAGACAGTTGTGATTATGCACACCGTGAGAGATTCCGCTTGGGGTGCAACTTATTCTTAGATGTATGGACGGACGGTCATTATAATTTGCTAGGCTCGGCTAAATTAACTGGTCAGATATTTCGCTACTGTTTCCCATGGGCTGCTGGCAGCAATTAGTTAGATTTCTAACAACAGAGGAAGCCGTCCAGCTGACCTAACATGCCATTAGTTGTCTCAAGTGAGGCGATAAATTTGATTGACACGTGCATTAAACTGGCACTATTTGATAAGGGTAGACGTTTGATTGGACGGACCTATTGTGTACAGTGGTGTAAGATCGGTTTCTCTATAAACACACACAACACCTATTTCAAGTTGCATTCTGTTCGGAATGCGCTGTGCACACACAGCGAGTTGAAAAAAGTCATAGCCTTCTTCTGGTCGACTTTGGTGCCAACAGACTCTAGTCGTCTGTAATTTTGGCATATATACATATCCCTGTTGTGGGCATATAGACACAGCCAGCCTACCTCTGGCGGTCTAGATACGTTGTATTCAGTGTTGGCGAAACTTACAGAGCAAATGCGGAATTTGATTCCGCAAAATACACAAAATACACAAAATATCTGCCAGTAAGCAATACAATGTAGAAGTTATGATAAGTCGAAAGATGGATATAATTGTAATGTACAGACACACTTGCTGTTGAAATTATTCATAAGCCCCATTTCTCCGCCATGGCCACATGAATTATGCATGCATTTAGACATATTTATTAAAAAAATATTATACATGTATTTAAAAATGCAGCACATGTCTATTTTACATATCTGTGATAGCGCCTCTGAGAATGACAGTACTCAGGGTTCAACAATCAATACTACACAAAAAAAATCCATACACTTACTTTTATGAAATATGTGATGTCTATAACCAACCAAGCTGTGGGCAATTGCAACTTGAAATATACTAATACAAGTTGTGTCTGCAAAGTGTTGAGAGAAAATGCGGAATTTCATTCACCCTTTTCTCTGAAAATTTCATCAACTTAGGGCATCATGAGAAAATATCGTAAATTTTGTAAATAAAACCATATGCTATTAGGCATAAAGTTACATTGGGCCGAGGTTATAAAACGTTTGATCAATCTCAGACACAGACTCAAGCAAGCTGATTGGTTGAGTCTGAGTCAAGTAAGCTGATTGGTTGATACTGAGCATACGCCCAGTATCAACCAATCAGCCAGCTTGAGTCTGAGTCTGAGTTTTTGAGAACTTTTATAACCTAGGCCCATGGTTTGTGTCATTTATGGAACTCAAATCAACCAGGGTATTTCTAGAACTACACTGAATCGATGGACACATTGCTCCTGAAAAGACTGTGTAGATCCAGATCAAACTTCACATGTGTCATTATCCTGAGCCCAAAGAATCACTACGACCCCTCATGGATTTTCATAGGTATCAAATGGTTCCTCTTCATACGCGTCATGAAAAAAATGGCTAGGTATGGACCTGTGTAGCTCCTGATCATCTAGCACACTCGCGGAGCATGCTATTGTCGTACCATACAGTGTTTATTAGAATCATTATGAGCGTTACAATGACGCGTATAGCCTCAGTGTAGACCGTGATCAGACCGCGCGGATGATGCGCAGTCTGATCTGGGGCTACACTGCTCGCATCTGTGTTGTGCATATTGTCTCATGAGTCACATCAGTACAACATTCTGTGATCTGGCTAACTAGGCCACATCAAACAAAACTTGAATTTTTCATTATGTGACATAATATCTCGTTCAAAGGCATTTCAGCCTTACGCCGACCACATATTGCAGTAATGTACATGGGATGTAGAAAATAAAAAAAATGGAAAAATATCGGTTTTACTATGAAGGCAATTTTACGTCCTATGGATGTTGCAAACAGTGTAGACCATAAAATCACTGTTAGAAATTATCATTATTTCTAGTTACTATGCTGGGGCCGTTTTGGTCAGACAGGGGGAAATTATCATTAATTATAGTTACAATACTGGGGCCCTTTTGGACTGGGGCCGTTTTGGTCAGACTGGGGCCGTTTTGGTCATTTTTATGGGGCCGTTTTGGACAAAGTGGGCCGTTTTGGACTGGGGCCGTTTTGACTGTAATCCGTCTGGGAGACGTTAAACGGCAATACGGATTTTCTCCCAAAACCAAATATTATATTAATGGAATTGTACTACCTTGATATTTGTATGATTATGCCAATCATAATTGTTACCGTACATGTATGTACTCCGCCATGTTGAATTATGTTTACTTTGTACTGTATTGTACCCATATTCTTCAAAATAAAGATTATGTTATGTTCATGTTTTATGACAGGCATACCAGTCGGCTAATACTCAGTTGCATTCAATAACGTATGATCAATGCATATTCGACATATGCCATCAAACGTGACATACCTTTTTCAGTCGACTCAAACCTTTCTCGTAGTTGAAGTGCCCATTTACACTTCTGCACCGAACGCAGATGTAATCCAGATCAGGATCCAAAGACGTCCACTCTCTGAAGTCCACCCTACTGACGGTTTCGCACTTACAGTGCAACCATTGCTCACATTGTCCACAAAACAAAGAGTCCTGAGAAACACAAGTAATTTTACATGTCCCACAAGGAAATCGTCGCGGTCGATGAGAAAATTCCATTTATATGTTTAAAACATAGTTGTTGAAATACGAAAGTATTCTTGTAGAAATATTTATGAAACTAACACTGAACTTAAAACCAATGAACACATAACTTTAAATCACTTATCACTTTGAATAGGACATAGTGGAGTGACTTGATTAATATGTCTCTGAATATACAACTATGCTGGAAATTGTTCTTTCTTTCTGGCTTAGTTATGCATGTACGTATGTGAGGGCGGGGTTTGGGCGGGACCATCATTATGGGAATCGTAAATTGGGGAAATACCCTCCTTATTTTTATGCCAACCAATGGTAATTAATACGAACACGGCAATAACTGCACGTCTTTAATTTGCTACATAACATGAGACCGCCGCCCTGGCGCGTACGGAATACAGACGTTTCACACCTTGACCGTTTCCTCCCCAGTCATTTCTCCCCCAGACGTTTCACACCCGGGTCATTTCACCAGCCGTACATTTCCTAGTCGTTTCATCCCTGGTCATTTCCTCCCCCAGTCTCAAGACGTTTCACACTGAGGTCATTATACCACTTGAAAACAGTGTAGGAGTTTAATATATATAGCTTTATTTGCTCATTTCGTAACAATTAAACGAATACATGAGGAAGTAGAAAAAGCCCATTATCAAAAAACAAATGGCATCAATACAATAAATATTGACAATATTACAGTTATTGGATGCAAGTTGAAAATACGTATACTTAAAATAGAGGCAAATATAATTACGTGTACACCGTTGTATCATACATGAGGGAGGACTTGCATATTGAAAAAAAAGAATAAAAAATAAATAAAATAAAAAAGTTGTTGTTTGTCTGGAGGAAAATTTCACTAATATGATCTAGCTTATAGTGAGGCCCTCACGCCTAAGGTCGAAATACGAAAGTGTGTGAGGGATTTATAGAAGAATAGTTTATTGCATCAAGACAATTGTCTCATGAGCATACATACAACAATCTGTTTACAAATGTACAATGTAAGATGGCGTACATGGTGATAATGCAATAAAGTATGAACATAATGCAAACGTGGTTTAACACTTTCAACCCTAAATACCTGGAATGGATTTTCCCATGTTATTTTGTAGCATTACAAAATGGTTTTAGGACGAATCCATTTGAAATATGGGGGTGTGAAGGTAGGAAAATATAAAAATTATTTGCAAAGAGGGGAGATCCTGATGAGACGGCTCCTTACGAGCCGGCCCATCTGGATCTGCACTGTTTGCATAAACCAATATAGCGGGCTTTCGGGTTCAAAGGGTTAATACTGATAGTGATGGAAATTACAGTTGCGTATAAAAGCGCACATGTAATTTGCATCCGAATAACACACAATGAAAATGACATTTTCAATTATCGGGTATTGCAGGAGGCGATGATAGATAGATAGATAGTTTATTGCATTGAGCCAACTG
>JBEVXV010000021.1:0-1283 GCA_040505915.1 Sedimenticola sp.
GGTCAGTCGTACTATACATGCGACCTTACATCAATATATGTACATGTACATGTACATCTTATTTTATTGAAAATCCTGTCTGGGCGTACCTTATTCTAGCCTTTCAAATTATTTTCAAGTAAATGTTGACTGCTCTCTAAATTAGTAAGTGATATATACTCTAGGGAGACCAAAGAGCCCGCAGAAAATATAACTAACATTTAACACCATAATATGCATGCTAACTTAACATGCCAGATCTGGATGAGATGCGGGAGACCATCACGGAGGAGATTCAGATGGACCACAAGGAGGAGGCGCCTGCACGCATCAAGGCCGACAGGCAAGACCGACTCGTTCTCCGGCAAAAGCTCGCCATCTGCATTAACCCACTACATCACAATCAGCATCCTCCATCGCAGCTTATCAACATAGCGACGGGGGAGGTTATTCTGAACCAAGACGTGAACGTGGACAATGCTCTCGAGTTGGGGAAGAAGCAACAGGACGAGTTTGAGGCAGGCTGGCCTGATGCATTCTACAAGCCACTTAAACGAATATCTATACCTATGACTGCTAATCGTAAGTCGATCGACGTTGGTGGTCAGAAGATAGTAGATACAGGTGTTTTCTACGCGCGGGCGCTGGCTCTTCACGGTAGCCAGCGTGATGGATGCCCATCCATAGAGACAATGTTGGCGACGGAACTCTCACCAGTTGCAAGCTCTATGTTTGATGATCAGGGACACATGAGAGCTACACAAAAGTCTCACCTCAAGAGTGAACTAGCCATCGAGAGGTCTCATCGAAATGTCGCGAAGGACTCGTACTTTCTCGATGGCTGTGCCATATTATGGGTGGTTGCATGGCCTAGTGCCAGCAACGCCGTAGTTCAGGACTACATCGACGCATTTCGTGCGCATGTTCGTACATACCAGGAGAGAGCAGATGTGTTCCTCACGTTTGATCGGTACATCAATGGCAGCACTAAGGACGTGACACGGTCAGCGAGAGACAAGGGTGCGACCAAGGTCTTCCAGATGAAGACTACATCACGACTACCTGCAGCAAAGCTCCTTTTCTCCGTTACGTCAAACAAGATTCAGGTCATCGACTACATCATTGCGGACCTGATCGACCATAAGGATGATGAAGTTACCCACTCACTGATAGTCACTGGTCCAGAATCTGTTCCCTACGAGCTGCCAGGTGGTGTTGTGATCAGACGTGCAGATCTCGAGACAACTCAAGAGGAGGCTGACACCATCATCTTACAGCAGGTAAAATAGAGAATAATATACAAC
>JBEVXV010000021.1:1383-2998 GCA_040505915.1 Sedimenticola sp.
TCGGCAGCAGTCCTATCTACATGGAGTCTCCTCTGCGGCAGCGTGGTGTCATCGATATTGACGCAACCGTACAAGATAATCTGTTGGTCATCCCTGGTCTGCTTGCAGCGCATGCTCTTAGCGGATGTGACACTGTGGCGTCCTACTTCGGGATCGGCAAAGGAAAGGTTCTCAAGGTGCTGCGAGCAGGTACTAACAGGGTGATTTGATCTATTTGTGTCACTTTGTGTGTGAAATATTCCCCATCATCTAAATACTATATTTCTAATCTAATGATGATAATACTAGTACATGTATTGACACACTGCATGCTGATCTTCACAGGTGTCTCGTTTGATTTGCTGGGAGACTCTACCTTACCGATGACCTCCTACGACCAGATGATTGAGGAGGCTGCTCGATTCATTATTGCCTGCTACAACCTGACAGGCAAGACGACCCTGACGGAAGCCAGAGTTGAGGCCTGGAAGACAAAGATGAGGCGGAGTGCTCTCGAACCACCCAAACTCTGCTCCCTTCCACCAACCTCCGAAGCATTTCGCCAAAATGCACTCCGAGCCCACTACCAGTTGGCTGCGTGGCGAAACGGACTTCAGCCCAATCCACCATCGCTGGACCCCACCGACCATGGTTGGTCACGTGTCGAGGGCACCACTAAGCTCATCCCCACAATCGTCCCCCTTAACAATGCATTGGCTCCAGCGGAACTACTGAAGGTGATAAAGTGCGGGTGTGAGAGTAGCAGTCCATGTTCTACCAAAAGGTGTGGATGCAGATCGCAGAAACTCACATGTACACTTTTCTGTGTGTGCAGGGGCGGCGACGCATGCGGAAACAAGATTGAAACCTTTGCTGAGCCACGTGCACCATAAACACTTGTTATCCTTTAATTAGCATTGACATGTGGATGGTATGCTTCCAAACCGCACAAAGAGGATATATACAGTGATAGTGCCAAACTTGAACTCGTAAGGCTTCAACGTCATCCATATAGTGGTTCCGTTATCATATAATACAAAATGAACATATACGATCAGTAACATCAGTCAAGATAACATTCGCAGAATAGGCTAGTTTTATATCACAATTTAGGTAGGAATTAGACAAGAATATGACTGAACACCATGACTGGTTATTCATTATCATTTAATTATGAGGTAATTTTCACCATTTTGTGATTAAAAATCCCCTTATCATGACCCCATTTTGGAAATTTGACCCCTTATGGACATGGAACCATACTTAATGTGTCTGGCATCATTAATAACCTACAAAACGACCCTAAGATCATCAAAATCGGTCAATGGGTTCATGGATTAGGTCCATTATTGTAAAATGACTCTATGCGGCGGCCATCTTGGCGGCCATCTTGAATTTTGAGAAATGCCCAAAGGTAAAAAAAAAGTATCAGGGCTAAAATGCTTCAGGGGCATCATGCGCATCAGAATCAGGTGAGAAAAAAACTATATCAGCCAAGTCAGGGTATAGTTGCCTGGCTGCCTGACTATAGGTCTGAAATGTCAGAATCTGTAAAAACAAAATGAAATCGGAAAAACACTGATTTTTATTAATGTTTGAACTAATATTTTGCATTAAATTTTGCGTGATAAAAACA
>JBEVXV010000022.1:0-3729 GCA_040505915.1 Sedimenticola sp.
GTGTTGCTCTCAACTAAAACAAAAGCAGGTTCTTTATTGTCAGAATCTCTGATCCAGGAACTCTCTGAAGAAGAGGCAAAAAAGATAGTTGAAGTTGGGCTTCTCTTGCGAAAGCACATACTTTCATCTCAAGTCCCTTTTATGGGATCATTCTCCCCTCAATGCTTGAGTGAGCCAGTACCCAATACACTTTTGACTCTTCTGCGAGTCTTGCTTGAGGGTACATCCAGTATCCAAAATACAGAAGACCACGAGACTATTAGTGCCAGAACTCGTGTGGCTTGCACTCTTTCTCAGCTGTTGATAAGTAATGCAGCAAAACGCACTACCAATGCACATAACCTCTATCAATCGCATGACAGAGAAACACCGATGCCTCTATATATGGGCTTGAAGTTACATGCTCATGATCGTCTGAAAATACTTATCAGGGAGTTTCATCAACTGGGACTTACAGTTTCCTACGATCGCATTATGGATGTACGACGAAGATTCGCACGAGCAGTCTCAAAGAGGTTCAAAGAGGAGGGTGTTGTAGTACCAACTAACTGCAAACGCGGAGTTTTCTCAACAGCGACTACAGATAATATTGATGTTTCCGGCAGGACTGATATGCATGGTACATCCATCACTCTGATTGGTCATCTGAGTAAGGACAATATAGGTACCGATCCTCTACCGCTGACACTGGATGTTTCAGAAGACACTCCAATTGAACTAGCTGATGAATTTGTAGTCGTTCCTTTTGTTGAAGATCTTGGGGGAGATATCAATCTTGCATCTATCCAAGAAGGTGGTGGACGGGCAACTAGAACTGAGCATGTGGGTGTAGAAGAAGAAGCATGGTTGACCCATGTATCGAACATGAGCACGAAGGATAAGGTTGACGACAAGTGGCAGCTCGACGAGGTACCTGTCACCTTTGCAGGCTTCTTTTCAAAGAGGCAGGAGCGAGAAGATGTCAACCCCCGTGCAGTTATTGGAGTATTCCCTGTATTTAGCGAAGAAAAGGCAGACACACTGAGTATGCAGAAACATGCCATGCTTGTTGCCAAGAAAGCCATTGCTTTTGTAAATCCTGGCCAAATACCTGTTATTGAAGGTGACTGCCCATTGTATGCCCGCCAGAAAAGATGTCAGTTACTTTTCCCACAGGAGATAGGTGAACAACAAATGGTCTGCATGATCGGCTTTCTGCATCTCGAAATGTGCACACAAGAAGCCGGAGGCAAGTTGATGGGAGGTTCAGGCTGGGAGCGAATGTTCCACCTAGCAAATATATTTACACCTGGAGTGGCAGCGTCGCTGCTTGGTGGAAAACATGTGAAAAGGACGCGCCAGGCATACCTTCTCACATTGGCTTGGCTCGAAATATTGAGAAGACATGCATATGACAAATACTGTCAACAACATGGACCCCATGAAACACTTGATATGTGGGAGCTACGGCTTCTTTCGACATCTCCAACAGCATGTTATTGGGGCAAAATTGTCCGGGACTTTCTTTTGACAAGCTGCAGTTTCGTTCGCAACCAGCGCATTGGTAACTGGCCGGGTACACTGGACGCTATTGATGATTTGTGTCCGTACTTCTTCGCTTTAGGACACACTAATTATTCTCGGTGGGTCCCCGTATTTCTGAGGGACATGGCTCAACTACCTCATCGACATCCTGCAGTCCATGCCAATTTCATGGAGGGCCACTTCGTGGTCCAGCGAAGTGAGAAGAAGTTCAGTCTCATGGGTCTGGACCAAAGCCAGGAGCACAGCATTAAGATGCTTAAAGAAGACAGTGGCCCCAAAGGTCTTTATGGACAGACTGAAGATAAAGCGGTTATTGAGCTCTCAAAGGCAGAAGTTCTTCGTGTCATTGAGGAGTTTGAAAATGCGAGCATCCATATAACGCAATCAGACAGCATTGAACACCCGGAAAGCTCTGTATCTGAGCAGCAAAGGTTCCTCAACCAACTTAAATCTCTCCTTGGCCTTGTGGACCAGGAAATCATTATCAATCCTTATGGAGAAACAGGCAATCAACTGGTGACATTGGACACCGGTGAATATATGGACCCTGAGGTCAGCAAGTGTCTTCAGGAGTTACCGACAATCGGGAAAACTATGTATTCAAAATTTGTAAAGGAGCGAATTGAGGACTGTACCACACCAGTCTCTGATGTCATCCCCAAGGCAAAGATCTATACCTTCCTCCATCCACCCCCAGTGAACTTAGACAAAGGTGCAGACAAACTGGCTTCATGCAAAGCTTCTGCAGCAATCGTCACACAGATGTTCGTTTCGCTTCAAGCACGCCCTGATGAAAATATGGGTGAGTTTTTCATGCATGAAAATTCGAGAGATCCACCATCATTATCCAATAAAGGCAAGCTGCGTGCTGGCACTAAGTCTCAAATTATTGGATGTTTGCCTGGTATACCTGCACGTGGAAGGAATCCAACAGTCAAACAAGCTTCAGTAGTCATCTTAGACATGCCTGCTGTAATTCATATCATTCAACCACAGCGAGCCAATGTGTTTGGCGAATATGCTCAAATGCACCTTCTGCCGTTCATGGAGAATCAGATGAACACGTGTACCACTAGAATAGATGCAGTCTGGGATCGTTATCCTCGGGATAGTCTAAAAAACCAAACACGCGTGAAACGTCTTGGCGAGACAGCTGCTCGACGGACAAGAGTTTCGGAAAAGGTCCCCATCCCGAAAGGGAAAGATTGGCAGGCATTCCTGAAAGTCAGTGAGAACAAAGATGAACTCTTCAAATTTCTTTCTGATGAGCTTGTGAATGCAACCGCCACTTCTGAATTCTATCTATTGACAACAAAAGGGGAAATTGTGTTGTCCAACAAGGCAGTCGACCTATCTGACATCACTCCATCTGACCATGAGGAGGCAGACACTCGTATGATGCTGCACCTCCGTCACGCTGTCATGGACGGTCATAGGAAAGCTTTTCTCCGGACAGTTGATTCTGATGTCATCGTATTGTCTGTTCACCTCTTCACAACATTCAAAACTCTGGGGCTTACTGAGCTGTGGGTTGGATTCGGAAGTGGAAAAGCGTACACAGATATCCCCATTCATGAAGTATCTTTGCAGCTTGGACCAGCTAAGTGTAAGGCACTACCATTCTTCCATGCATTTACAGGCTGCGACGTAACATCTAGCATGCTAGGCATTGGGAAGAAGACAGGTTGGAATGCTTGGATGAACTTTCCAAACGTAACTGAAACGATGATCACCTTAATCGAAAATCCAAAAGAGCTGACATATGATTCCCTCCAAATGCAGTGCATTGAGCAACTTACAGTGCTCATGTACAGTAAGAACAGTTCCAGTGTTACTGTAAATGAAGCACGACGCCTTATGTTCACTCACAGTCTTAGATCTCTAGAGAGCATTCCACCTACGAAAGCAGCCTTGTACCAGCATGTCAAAAGAACTATTCTTGTGTCAGCTTTCGTTTGGCATCGAGCTTTGGAGAAACAATTGTGTCTGCCAGATCCTGCACAGTATGGTTGGGAATGGAATGGACGCACCAAGACATGGGTACCATATTGGACAGATTTGGGAGATGCTAGTGCTGCCTGCGCACTTATGCTTCACTGCAGCTGTGTCAAAGCTTGCAAAGGGAATTGTAAATGTTTTAAAGCTGGATTGAGGTGCACACCACTGTGCAAGTGTCAAGGTGGTTGCTGCAACAACACTGAGTGA
>JBEVXV010000023.1:0-2310 GCA_040505915.1 Sedimenticola sp.
CTTGCGCGCTCTGTCCAATCTTTATTAAGCGATGATGTTCCCAAAAAGAAGGGGTGGTAATAGAGCGTTGCTTTCCCACTATGATCTGAAAGTGCTAGATTATAGCCTTGCCACTTATCTATGAGGGCATTGATCAGCACATTACTGCTCATCTGAATGTAGAGGGATGGTAGTGGCTCAAAGCTCACCACTTTCTTTATGGTAGGTATTTTCCCTAGACGAACAGTGTAATACCCAAGATTGGATCCTATATCGATAACGTGAGTTAGTTGATCCTCAGTTATGATCTTATTGGCATAGTCGATCATATCTTCTTCATAGTGCTTAAATTTTATGATGGTCTCATCCATCATCGATTTTTTATTGAGTAGAAAATAGGCTCCTTTACGCCGGTAAATGCCGAACTGATAAGAGAGGGGACCCAGTACCCTTTTGTAGATGCTGCCGACATATTTTCTTAACTTCATATCTGTTCTCACAGCTCGCTATGCTATCGGTGGTTATTATGGCTTGGCGAAACTCAGCTGAACCTCACGCTCTGGAAGAGCGTAGCGGAAGCAGATGGTTCTTGTTGGCCATGAGGTGATCCCACTTTCACTTGTATATACCGCTTAGGAAGACACTGAGAAAATCATGGACGAGTATCTTGCGCTCAGGAGACGCATTACCTGCGTCGAAAATCTTCTATCTCCTGAGCACAATTCAATTTATCCAGACTTATTCAGGGGTTCCTTAGCGGTAGTGAAAAAATGGTCGCATCCAAGCGTGATTTTTCTATTATCTACAGGCGCCTAGGCGCGCTACGCCTGCTGCAACTGTTGCAATCTTTTTTTGGCACACACAGGGAGCTCACTGCAATCGTCGAGTAGCTTTTGAGACTCATTGGTGAGTAGTGCCAACTGCTCATCATCGAACAGTTTGATCACTGTGGTAAGTTCATCCTCTGCGGTAGAGAGCAGTGTTGCTGGCAGCTCACCCTCGGCGATGGGGGAGTCGGGGTAGAGTAGGTCGGCTACCAGACTGCACTCCAGCAGGGTTTGGTGGGTACTACGGGCAAGCTCTTCCTGTTCCAGCTCCTGCAGGGCCATGGCATCATTGCCAGCACCAATGCGTACGGCATTCATTACTACAGCAGTCAGCTTTTTGATCGCCTCCTTGGTCTCTGTCTGGTCATCGGCCAAGCCGCACGCTTGCTCATAGGCCTTGTCCAGTCGTCCCTTCAGTTTCAGTATCACTTCGCTGCCCTCATTGGGCTGGAGTTTTACCGCATCATGTACCAGGATGTGGAACTCTCCGATAAAGCCCTCAATCTCTTCATGGTCGAGCCGCTGTGCCTCCAGAAGGCTCTCGGGCGTAATCTCCCTTACACTCTTCGGGAAGAGCGGATTGTTGTGTCGGCGGATTAGGTGACGCTCGCGGCGACCGGGTATCTGGCTGAAACGTAGTGACATATTACGACTCTGTATCGTCTTTCTTGAGAGGGTTAAAGCTTAACATATTCTCTGTTTTAACCGGCTGTTCGAGGTTTTCGTCTGCTGGCCCCAGCAGCACGGCTATCCAGCGAGTACCTTCGTTGCTGTCGAGGGCGATCTTGATGGTCATGGTGAGAGGTACCGAGAGGAACATGCCGACACTGCCCAGCACCCAGCCCCAGAATACCAGAGAGATGAACACCACCAGGCTGGAGAGTCCCAGCCCTTTCCCCATATAGCGCGGTTCGATCACATTGCCAACGACGCTGTTGATCAGTAGAAAGCCGACAGCGGTCCAGGCAGTCGCCCCTAGGCCGAGCTGCACCACTGCTAGTAGCAGGGCGGGTACTGCGGCGATAATTGAGCCGATATTGGGCACATAGTTGAGGAAGAAGGCGAGTACGCCCCAGAGTATCGGGTAGTCCACCCCGACTCCGGTCAGCCATAGGGTGACGGCGGCACCGGTCAGCAGGCTGGTGGCGGTTTTGATCGCCATGTAGCGTTTGATATTTTCGATAAAGTGGTCAAAGTGCCCTAGTGACTCCTCAGGGTTCCCCAGAATTTTTTTCAGTTTGGCCGGAAAGCTCGACGCCTCCAGTAGAATAAAGATGACCGTCAGCAGGATCAGAAAAGTATTGGTGAGTAGGCTGCCGAGGCTGCTCAGCCCCTGAGCCGCCATTTTCATCACCTTGCCTGGATCGAAGAGTTTGCCGAGGGCCTGCTCCGGCACGGGGATGCCGTAGCCGTTGAGCCAACTCAACAGGGCTGCGGTGAGTTTTTGCAGCTTCTCCTGGTAACTGGGCAGCTGTGCTGAAAAGTCATCAACTGAACTCCCAAT
>JBEVXV010000024.1:0-6978 GCA_040505915.1 Sedimenticola sp.
AAACTGTAACACGCTTCGAGATTCTCATAACGTCACTAGTTATGTTTGACGTCATGAACTTTTCCGCTTCTATTTTTGGGGATTATGCAATTTGGTATCGAAACTGGAACACGCCAGCAACACGTCACAAATAACGTCACGAACTTTTCAACTTTTATTTTCGGTGATTATGCAATTTGGTATCGAAACTAGAACACGCTAGCAACACGTCACCAGTTGCGCTACTAAAGCCAGCCAGTACGTTTTTGCGTTGCATTCGCCAATCTCAAAAGCTCCTTCGTTTCGTGCGCGATTGGCTCGAAATTTGTGTCGAAAATGTCGTTCGCGATGAGCAAGCAGTCTGGATTTGACGTTCGGGTCAGTGCAACGATGATGTCTTCTGCGCGATCGGTCTGCGTCAATAAAGCCAGAACGGGACTGTTAATCGTCAAACCCTGGGTAGAGTCTATAGTGCAGCAAATGTACAATGCGAGAGGAACGAAAGTAAAATAGCATTTTCTTTCAAATTTCATCATCTTTTCCAACATCTTTGTCTCCGCGTTGTCTTCTCCTACGCCAGTGCGCTGCCGCTTGTACTTGCTCAGATTCGGTACGCTGTTTGCTTCGAGCGTCGCGTCGTCGTCGCCGAACACTTCGCAATAACTCACTGATTTCACTTTGGGGTACATTTTCATCGTCAAGCATTCGTTGTAAGTGAGATAGATGCGAACCTTGTCTGGCCCGCCGACAGATTTTCTAACGATCGCATCCGTTAAAACGAAAGAAAACGCATCCTTTGGAAGCGCGATTGACGTACCGGCTTTCTCGCTATGGTACGCGTATATTTTTGAACTGTTGTAAGACTTCAGGAGCGATTCCATTAACTTCAGATCGTGAAGAGAGGTTTCGGTTGTCTGGCCTTTTGCGGGTGCAAGATTCGTGTGCCCGTCTTCTATCATGTACTTGGCGCATTCGATGAAATACCCGAGGCAGCTGCTTCGTTCGCAGGTCATGTACGTATGTAACGCTGCCGTTGTCTGGAGAAACTGATCAATAGTACCCGAGAACCCGCAGATGTACAGCTGGTGATACTCGGTCAGCAGATATCGAAATCCCTTGAGACACGTTCGCCTCGTCTTGTAGAGAAATAGGTCTCGATCGAATATCGTGAACCTCTCGTTCGTGTTCGCCCAGCATTCATCATAAGTCTCGCTCAGAAACTTGACACCGATGAAGCGTTCGAGGTTCGAAAACAGCGTGTCTTCGACCGTGCAGTGAAAATATTCCGGGATGTATACCTCGCTGTGGCCATTGCGCTCAAATAGGTTTTCCTTGTACCGTTTCAAGTGAGCGTGCCTCTTTGCGATTCTAAAGTGACCCGGTTTAAATTGTGGGTCAAAAAAGTGTTCCGCGTTAGTTACGAAGGTAGCCTTGAATTTCTCCTTCGTTTTCTCGCCAATGGGCATCCTCAGCTCAAGTTTGCTAACTACCGTTGCCAGCGTGGTATTGTTTTCAATGTCGCCCGTGGTCACCCGACGATTGTCTTTGAACGATTTGATTTTGATGAAGTGCCCATCCGTGATGTGCGTTTTCATGCAAGCCTGTCCGAGGAATGTGAGGGCGCTAAACGATGTGAATTTGTCCACGACTCGACTTTGGGTTGCGGATCCGACAAACAACAGCGCTGGCACGACGCTTCTCCAGGCATAAGTTGCGTACTTCACGTGCATGTAGTAGTAATAGAAGAGAAAAAAGAAGGCCATGTAGTCTGCTGTACGCCCGGCCTCCTCGAGAACGCAAACGTCGTACAATAAGATCGCCGGTATCTTGCTTCCCATGCCGATACTGCGAATGTACTCGATCGTCGTTGCGTGGTCGTGCTCTCTGCATTCGTGGTAGAACGCGGGAGACAGTTTACCGTTGTTTAGCTCTCTGGCGAATAGTTTGTCACAGAACGGCGTACACGCTCGAAACATGGTAGTAAGGTATTGCTCGTAACTGTTGCATGAGCCGCCTTCTCTCGCCGCCGACATCACGCAATCACCGAGAAAGTTAGTCTCCTGAGGAACGATCTGGTAAAACGAGTGTATCGTCCGATACACGTTCTTTCTACTCTTGGCAGTAAGCCAATTCTTCGATAGCGTGTTTTGTAGGTTGATGCCTGCAGGGTTGGTAGGAGCGTAGAACATGGTGCGCGCCCTCATAGTCAGGTGTTTGAGGATGTGCGTTTTACCAGAACCGGCATGACCCATGATGGCCACTACGCTGTGTGGAAATGGAACCCCGTCAAACTTACTCGATTTCTCCGCAACGGGCTTCGAGCCAACAAAATCCGGGAACTGTCGCAGTAACGTTTCGATGCCACTCTCCGTCGGCTTTGTATTTTCGATGAACGTCTCGATTTCTTGAATGGTTCCGATGTCACGACCGCAATAATAGAGCATTTTATTATCGTGGTTGTTGTCGATTTGGCAGTATTTATATAGATTCGGAAAACAATAACCAAAGTATAAACATGGCGTCTCAGATCGTTCTTCTGAAGTGTCGAGACAGATATCGATACCTGTCAGATCGGAGAAAAGAACGAATAGAGCGCCTGAAATCGTATCTACGCTCAATTAAGCTGAAGCCAATGTTGCAACACGACTACAGCGAAAGTTGTGTTACCGACCTAGTTAGGAGTGCCACGCACACCGCCGACCGACATCGAAGAGGCAATTCGGATGTCATGTTGCGGGTTATTAGCAAGAAACGGGAGTACGCGATCGAGTATATCGCTCGGCGCCAGCTGGTTAACACGAAAAACAGAGTCCTCGCTCGCATCAAGAAACGCTTCTTCGGGTACAAGAAAAACTTTCAACCGCGTACATCGGTGGCATGGGTACGAGACCTGCCACTGAAACCGAATTTGAATAACCACACATTTTTTGGCTGGAACGTCCAGAAGGACAACAGGTCTCACCTACACGACACGTACGCCAAGGCGTTCGGGATTCTCGTACAAGGTTTCGAGTTGTTGCAGGAGCACACTTACGTCTTCAAAATCGCTCGTTGCCTAAACAAGCTCGCGTATTGCATAAATGCGTTCGACTGGGGCGAATACAACTCGCTGAACTTCATCTTTAGAATATACAAGCGACAGAACTACGATTTCGATTCAATGGTGAGAGAGATCACCTCCGCGGATATACTGCTGCCGTCACCCGATCCCGCAGTGCTCTGCGACAACTTTGTATCGCTGTTTGGAAGAATTAACTACTTCGATTACAACGACGTTACCGGGGAGATGGGTGATTGCTACGACAATGCTCTCTTTGTTCTCAGAGCCGAATTGTATCCGTTTCTCGTCGCCGAATACGTATTGGTCAGATTCATTCTCACTCGGCTTCCGTCGACGATAGCGGATAACATGAAGTTGACTCTCAGAGAGAATTTCGAGAACGACAGCGTCGTCGGAAACGTCTGTCAGTGTTATCCAGGCGTATTCACGTTACTGTTCCTGATTTATTTCGATAACGCCGATCGATCCGATGACGGACGAATACTGAACATGCTGTTAGATTGTCACTCGTCAGCCATGTCCATGGAGTACGACAGAGTGACACTTCGACTGAAAGGTCTCGCGCGCTTTATTTGTGAGACTGTATACAGCATAGAACAAGGTCACGTCGTAATCCCGAAGAGCGTGTCTTACATTATGTCTCAGCCGAGTTTCTTCAAGTACAATTACCTTGTCCAGATGCCATCAGCGAATATCGCTACTACTAATCTCAGCAGTCTTCCGTTTCTAGTTCGCGGTGCAGACGAAACCATAGGACAGGGCATCCAAATCTAACAGTGCCTCGGCAGAATGAATTTCCGTGTATATCAATTCCCTGTGCAAGTCTACGTCGTCGTCGTTGAGGGTCGATATCATCATCGATCCACGACACATCACGTGTATCAAACTGCGGATCATCGCCGTTATTCGAACGATTTTGACGAGTGTCGAAGAAGAGTCCGATGCCAGTTTGTCAAAGAATACTTGTAGGTGGCGAATATCGTCGACGTTGTCGAGTTGAGAGTACACGAATGACGTCGACTTAGTCTTGCATAGAAACTGGAGACCATTCTTGCCCATGTAAACGTTCATTTCTCCGAAAGTCAACGCGTGTACGTCAGCGGGTGAAATAATCTCGTCCGTAATAAACACGTGCATATACGGCTTTACGCAGACGATAATCCAGTCTACCAGTGTCACTGTTTCCAGTTCGCTAGTAACTTCGTCTAAACGACTGTAAGCGAGAGCCTCTTTAACACGCGTACTGGTCGGCTCGTTGGATGCTGCTCTAGAAATCAATTTGCTGATGTCCATTGCGGTGATATCCAACTCCATTTGCGAAGACAGTTTCGGTAGTAGCTTTTCTACGTGCGCCTTCGGGTATATGGCCAACACCTCGTAGTACTTCTCGTTGAGATTCAACAGGAACGTATACTCGTTAACGTCGTTGGTCTCGCACCACGATAGTTTCGCGTGTTCCGCTTCTCTGTATTTGAAACACGGAACGATGTGGCAGACGTTGTTGTCGCGGACGACGTAATTGCGAGTAGTTTCATAGATTGGCGAAGGATTTAGTACAGTCACGTACCGATTGAAGTCGTACGATTCAAATGCTACAGGTGTCACGTGACACTTGTTGTAGAACAGCATAGGTATTTTCTCGTAGCGTGTCATGACCAGCGGTGGAACGAAGAAGTTTTCCGGCTGAGGCGGGTACTGCTCGTATCCTCGAAAGATATTCATCAACGATCCGTGTCTCCGTTTGAAGTGATAGGCCGTTGTGTAGAACAACGTCTTGAGTCGTTTGCGCTGCGTTATCGAGTCGACGTCCAGCTGAAGACTGGACATGTTGCACCCAGCTAGCAGATCCGCGACGGTTGACTGAACGACCGCAGATTCGACATGCGTTTTGAGAAACTCGAACACTTGATGCAGCAGTACAATGTCGAATACCATGTTGCTGGTACTGGCGGCGCGTCCGTCAAATCGAACACTGATGGTCGCCTTGGAATAAAGCAGAGAGAAAATCCCATCCGAGTCTTGGCCCTTGAGACCAATTTTCTCGCACGGATGGGCAAGAATGAATCTGTCGGTTCTGAGAGAGGGGGCATGTACTGGAACCGATACGGTCCACATGTTTCGCTTTAATTATGTTTCGAGCGGATATAAGGTGGGTGTCCGACAGTAATAGCTCAAAAGATGGCGATAGTTTTCCCAGACAAGTCGAGCGAACAGACCTTCAACACCGTTCTCAAAAGTTACGGCCAATCGCGCTGTCCCACCATTGACAAGATTGCCAAATCGATGATCCGATTGTTCGTGAACTGTTTTCTAACGAAGAACTGTCTGTCTGGTTTCAACGAGACGAACATCAACCGTCTGTTGGTGAACTACAGTCCCAACGCCTCGAAGCGAGTCGACGACGACATATCCTATACAGTGTTGAAAGTGTTCAAAAACAGATACTGGTCCAGCGCGCAGCTCGTCAAATGGAGTGTCTTTGGGAGACTGATGAGCATTTACAAAGACGAAGTTTCCCTCCGAGTGGTTTCATTCGCAGATTTGACGCTAGTTGTTATGTTCATGGTGGCCGACGGAACGATGCTGCTAAGACCCGGTTGCTTGGAGAGTGTTCTGTACGGCGATCCGTTTTACGTGCGCGCGATTATCAGTAGCTACTGGTTCGCGAATGGCCTGCGATACCGAGACATTTTCGATGTAAAGTTTCAACCGGATGATGTATTTCAGCGAAGACAAATGGAATATTTGAGACGCTGCTCAAAGAGGACGACCAACAATGCCGATGCTTACGGACTTGTTGTTCAGAAGCAGCAGTAACGAGGCCTACGAGAAAATGGCTCGACGATATCAAGAATATTGGTCTCGAAGCGAAAATGTCAAAAAGATAGTCGACGTTCCCATCACAACCTGCGCTCTGTGTTCGTCGGTGGACAAGAGCAGAGTTTCGGTTCTGTGCCTGTACTACGACTCCATGCCGTTTAACAGCGTCACGATGCTCGACGCTGCCGTCGTCACCATCATGTGCTCTTTGGAGAGAGAAGACGACGCTCTCCATTACATCCAGCTCCTCAACCCCGATGTTATCAGAAACCATTATTTCTTAAATCTCTGCTACGAGAAAGAGAAGAGCGTTAAGGACTGGGACGTTACGGAAGTATTGAAGTCGCTTATGTCGAGTTTGAAGACGGAGAGCGTATGTCTGCGTCAGTATGCCAACTTGACGAAGTTACTGAAGAACGAATGCCGCGGCACGTGCAACACGTTCGTTACGTCTCGAAAACGGGACGCTGTCGAAAGGAGGAACAACGCTGTCAGTTTACCAGCGTTTTTTATCAGCGACCGGAACAAAGATTTGATGGCTACCAATGAGAATCGAAACAACACGGCCAGTCGACTTAGGATAGCGTGCCGTATACTCGATTTTATCCCGCATCCCGTATAAAATATGATATGAATAAAATACCGAAATAAATCATCGTATCCGACTCTTGTCAAACTTTGCCTACTGCCACAGCCCGTTTCACCAATGTAAACAATCGTCACATTTGTCCAGCATCCCGTATCGCAGGAGAGAGGGGAATATTTAGCCTACAACGTGTATAGTCAATCATCACGGTACAGTTGCTTATTGTCAGCGCTCGCGATGTCAGACTCAAACACAAAGATGTATGCAAACTATGACGAAACTTTTACCCTTCTATTTTTGGTGATTATGTAATTTGATATCGAAACTGGAACACGCTACGAGGCAACACGTCACAAATGACGTCACAAAGTTAAGTTTGACGACGTCATGAACTTTTCCACTTCTATTCTTGGCGATTATGCAATTTGGTATCGAAACTGGAAGTCGCTCCGAGAGTCTCATAACGTCACTAGTTAAGTTTGACGTCATGAACTTTTACAGATCTATTTTTGGTGATTATGTAATTTGGTAT
>JBEVXV010000025.1:0-6183 GCA_040505915.1 Sedimenticola sp.
GTGGTTGCCGGTAAATATTCCCACATTCTAGGCCCCCATGCATTGTATTTATTCATAGTGGGTTCTATTTAGGTCGAGACCGAGGGACATCCTTGGACACCTAGATAATAGAACTCGCTCCTCCCTGCATTCCGGTCCGTAATGCCCCTTTTTACATATATCCTGGTTGGACTCTCCTCTCTTGATCTTAGACTCTTAATAGTGTCGGATTTGTTTAAATTAAAATCGATGAGGTACATCATAAACTTCCTGTTCCTTTACATCATATCCTTCCTGTTCGTTTACATGATATATTTCCTGTTCGTGTAATCCATAGCTGAAGAAGTGGGTTGAACATCTGTGCCCGAGGTTGTGGGTGCTATCCCCACTCGCGGCAGAATTTCAGTGTTTACGCCCCACCGTTGTCTCCAGGAATTGAGACTCATTTGCTTGTCAAGCAAAATATATCTTTATATTAAATACATACATGTTTATGCCTTATTGCCAGATAGCAATTACAGTACGTTTTAGTACTTACACCACGTGTGGAAGGTATCCCCGCGTTATATACATGTATCTTTTCTTTATACCGCAGTTACCTGAATTCACCATTTATTCTCATACTTATGCCGTACTGGTTCTACCCAGTCAGCCGTCCGTAGTAGACTGTGCCGTTGGGCTTCTGACTGCACTATTTTCCCTGGCCCTACCAATACTTAAACTTAACCTTACCTTATTAATATTTACCTCCACCTCAAGTAAAGAAAATTATCATTACCGACTCCAACAAAATAGAACGGGGAGGAGTGTAGTGAATGTCGTAACCAGTTATCTCCGTCCCGATAGCCACTATTTGATTAATGTGACTGGTTCCCCATATTCCTGTATATAACATACTGCTTCCCAGCACACCTCTCTTCCCAGCCAATCCACATCCAGATACTCCGTGATTGACAGCTGCCCATGCCTTCGGTCAGCCGTCCAGGGGACTCCCTCTCTTTTGCCAGAAACGTCGACCAGTACACATCGCTATACCAAGCCAAGACTGACCACGTGCTCAAGAGACTTGCACCACCCGGCATTGCCTTGGGGTAAGTTATATCTCGTATTTACCCCGAGCTATATTACCTGTTGGTGATTCACATCACAGCCTAACCGAATTGCCAACAATTGGCGCTGCGAACAGTTCGTCCCTTGCAAAAATTTCTCAGGTGGGATATTTCGCCCACTTGAAATTCCATTCTGTTATTATTACTTTGTATTGTTGTTATTGTGTATACATTGCCCCACAATTATTTTTTGTTTTCTTGTGAACTTGTATCTTGTGTGTACTGTGTATTCATATTCTTTTTTGCATAAATTGTGTTGTATAAACTGTATAACTTATAAACTTGTACATTTCACAATGTCAATCGCAGAAAGCGACGTTACGGCCACGGTTAGCCGAAGGCCAATCAACATTAATTCTGCAACAGCAGCAGAATTAATGACAATACCGCAAATAGGAGAGGGTCGTTCCTCCAGCATACTCGCTCTTCGCGAATCAAATCCGTATGGACTCAGCCCACAAATTCTGGCTGACAATGGCGTATTGTCAGTCCAGTTTTGGACAAATTTATACGACTCAAAGATAGTCTCATTTGAAATGGACATCGTTGAGAGAAACCCGAAAGTCGCTGATCCGAATGCCTCGAGGTTCAGTGTATTTTCGTCAGCTGATAGTTCAGACAATGAAGCTGAACGGAAAAAGATTGTGCCACCTCCTATCCAAGACTCTAAATTCGATGAGTTAACCAGAATGCTTGCGATCATGCAGGACACAAATACAAATATGTTTACTGCTATTCAGTCGTCAAATGAAGCTCTGACAGGGAAAGTTGATGGTTTGTCCCGCTCATTTCAAGCATACTCTGAAAAAACAGACACAAAAATCCGCAATTTAAATTCTGGCCAAGTCTCACTTCAAAATAAAGTCGCAAAAATTGACACACAGTTTGACAGCTTCATCACTCACGCAAATTCCAAATTTTCTTCTTTCGACGCAGCTACATCAAAAAATATTGATTCAAACGACACATTCAATAGGCGCATCTCAAATTTGGAAATTGAGCATGCACACACGCGTGACAATTTACATGAATTAGACCATAGCAGCAATGTAGCTATTTCAGGCATGAAATCGTCCTTCAGTAGCCAACAAGACAACCATGACGACATGATTCACGACATCAATACTTGTCAATCTGATATAGACACACTAAATAAAAAATGTGAACATCTGTCCGTCGCGGTAAATTTAAAGCAAATCACCGACGTGATTCCAGATAACAATATTTTTGACCGTTCACAAAAATCAAAAAGCAATGCAGAAACAACTCCAAAATCGGTGACTCATGAAAGTAGGTCACCGCAACGGAGTCCCTCTAAAATTAAAGTAGAAGGAAAGAAAAGGGGGAAATATAGAAGTGAAAGTGGGAGCCGAAGCCCCCCTAGACCGAAACTAGGAATTTTTCGGGGTGACAAGGCCGAGAAAGTAGAGCCATTCCTCTGCCAATTTGAGCGTGCAGCAGGACGCAGGCGGTGGTCGTCCGAACACAGCGCAAGTCGTTTGCTTGATTTATTAGGTGGCGTGGCCCTTGAATTTGCTAACCGCCTACCCTCCCACATCCTGAAAACATACACCCTTTTATCCCTGCATCTCACTCAGAGATTTTCACTAAAACTGAACCCCCGCACAGCTCGTAAGGAGCTGTCCACTATTCGACAAGTGGAGGGAGAATCAATAGAGGATTTTTCTCAAAAAGTCAGTGCGTTGGCCATGGATGGCCACACTACCATGGACCCCCATTCATTAGACGAATTGTCTGTGGAAGCATTTCTGCGTGGCCTCCACGATAAACAAGCCGCGAGGCACGTCCTGGAAAAGGACCCAACTAATGTATGCCAGGGCCTTCAGCTTGTGAAGGAGCACCAAGCCAACAACAAAGCCATCTTTGGTACGGCTTCGGTGAAGACTTACAATCAGAGAAACGTCACATTCTCTGGTGAAACAAATCTTGACGAAACCTTGAAATTAACCCTGAATAATTTCCTAGAGAAAAACTTCAAGAAACTCTCTCTTACCGCCCTAAATGACAATACTGAAGCTATATATCAATCCCCACAGAATCGTCTCCCGTCACCCGTCGGGTCACAAAACAGACCTCGTTTCGACTCGCCAACTAGACCAAATTATCGGTCCCCGTCTAGACCAAACCCCCCAAGTAGACCAAACTATTCTCCTACTAGACCACCTACTACTACTAGACCAAACTATTCTCCTACTAGACCACCTACTAGACCAAACTATTCCCCCGCTAGATCAAACTATTCCCCAACCAGATCCAACTATTCTCCAACCAGATCTAACTATTCTCCAACCAGATCTAACTATTCTCCAACCAGATCTAACTATTCTCCAACCAGATCCAACTATCAGCCCACAAGCTCCAACTATCCGCACCCAACCAATCACAACCCACCACCCCCTTCTCCGCCTAGGTTCAATACCAACCGTCAGTCCCAAGGTGTATCTTTCACCCCAGATTCCTACAATCAACCCAAATCTGACCATAAATTCCAAAATCCGAGTGGCTATGTTGATGCGCGCAGGCAATCTGCTAGTCCAGAGAGAAACCACCCGCCTGCGTCTGCTCAGACAATGTCGCCACCCACGCTACATTTAAACGGGCGAGAACTGGGCAATTAAGTGATCCTTGCCCAGTTCATTCCTCCTTTGATCACCCAGGATCAGTGGCAGATAACCCCATCCCAAATCAGTCAGTGGCAGATAACTCCATTCCAAAGCTGCCAATAGCAGATATCCCTATCCCAACACCCATACCAGAAATTCATGTACGTTCCACTAAGGGTATGACACTAGTGGTAGATGTGACAATCAATGGGTCTGAAACGGAAGCCGTCATAGATACAGCGGCCATGGTGACGCTAGTTAGTGATTCGTTCTTCAGATCCCTTGCTTGTCACAATACACTATCAGGGCAGACCGTCCTCCTAAAAGGCTTATCAGATACCCCAATACATGGTCAATTTTTCAATGGCCTGAACATACGTATAGGTCATCAGAATTACAAGTGGAAGGTTTGTGTTGCCCCCATGACTGACAATTGCATTCTGGGCATTGATTTCCTGAAAGCCCACTCATGTCTAGTGGATTTAGGTAAAAACCTATTGAGTATTGGAGGTCAACACATTCCAGCCAAGCTAAAAATAGCTCCACATGAAAACCCCATCAAAATTTCCAGAGTACAGGTAGCCCATAGATCCACAATTCCACCCCATACCATTGGCCTTGTGCAGGGTAAAATACACCAACCAACCCCTGATCATCAATTATTTGAACCATTACCACAAAGAGAAAGCGTGCTAATGTCATCTGTTTATACCGCTGACCATATCTTCAATGTCAAGGTCATTAATGACTCCGATCGCTACCTTTCATTCAAAAAGGGTCGCCTTTTAGGTCTGTCGGAGCCATGTATGCCCTTACCGGAATCACACGTCCCACATACCCAGTCGTATGATGTAAACATTGTTCAGCAGGATACCCCTGCTCAAATCCCCGACCATACACCACCTTCCCCCCCTCTTGACCAGTTACCCATGGCAAACGAACCCCCTGCAGATATCACTCTTCCAGATCATTTGACAGACTTATACAACTCGTCATGTGATGGTCTGGAGGAACACCAGCAATTACAGTTAAAACAACTCTTGTACAACTACAGCGATGTTTTCGCTCGGGATGATATGGACCTAGGGTGTTTACACGGTGTTTACCACCATATTGATACTGGTGACGCTGCACCCATCAATGAAAAAGTTCGGCGCACCCCCCTAGGTTTCCAGGATCTCGAGCGGGACCACATACAAAAACTCCTGGAGGCTGGTGTCATCCAGCCCTCTGCCTCAGAATGGGCGTCAGCCCCTGTTCTAGTACGCAAGAAGTGTGGTGCAGTTCGTTATTGTTTGGACTACAGGAAACTGAACAATCTAACAATCAAAGACAGATTTCCTTTGCCAAACATTAGCGACTGCCTCGACACCCTCCAAGGTACCACTCTGTTCTCCACACTCGATCTTGCAATGGGATATTATCAACTCATGATCCACCCTGATTCCCAACACAAAACTGCCTTCATCACCAAATTCGGACAGTTCTCCCATATCCGCCTCGGATTCGGTTTATGCAATGCACCTGCCACCTTCCAACGTGCCATTCAACTTGTTTTACGTGGCTTTCTTTGGGAGGAGGTGCTGGCGTACCTTGACGACATCATTGTCCTTGGTAGGGACTTCTCTGACGCTTTGCTGAATCTCAGTAAAGTGTTAGAGAGGTTCAGATCACATAACCTCAAACTTAAACCCATCAAGTGTAAATTGCTCAAAAAACAAGTCAAATTCCTTGGCAAGCTGGTCACTGAACAAGGTATCAGTATCGACCCCTCCAAGCTAGAAGCTGTTGATTCCTGGCCCGTCCCCACCAATCAGACCGAATTACAATCCTTCCTCGGTTTCATCAATTATCACCGGGACCATATTCAGAATTTTGCCCAGATAGCCTCACCCCTGTATGACCTTTCAACCCAAAAAGGCTCCATCACTCTTTCCGATGAACATCTAGAGGTGTTCGAGTCACTCAAACAAACCGTCACATCTGCAGAATGTTTGTCGTTCCCCACACCTGATGGTCTGTTTATTCTAGACACCGACGCTTCTTCTACAGCAATTGGTGCGGAATTGTCACAGGTACAAAATGGTGTAATCAAACCTATTTGCTACGCTAGCAACACTTTGCTAAAAGCTCAGCGCAATTACTGCACTACCAGAAAAGAGTTGCTTAGCGTGGTCAAATTCTGTCGACATTTCCGTCACTATTTGCTGGGGAGACGTTTTCTTCTCAGAACTGACCATAATAGCCTGGTCTGGCTTACCCGGTTTAAAGAAATTCAGGGTCAGCTAGCCAGGTGGCTGGAGGAATTATCACAATTTGATATGGATATTGTCCACCGTGATGGCAAGAAGCATATCAATTGTGATGCCCTGTCCCGCATTCCTGACCCCCTGGAGCCCTGTGATTGTTACAATGCAGGGCTGTCCCCTGAATCACTCCCGTGCGGTGGATGCCCGTACTGTACCAGAGCC
>JBEVXV010000026.1:0-5368 GCA_040505915.1 Sedimenticola sp.
CGTTCGTTCGTTCGTTATCTTTATTTCCTCCAATAGGAGATTACAAATACAATCAAATTAAATGTATATGGTTAGTACAATCAGGAATACATACAAAATGTGTTAGTATTAAGACAAGAATATCACCACAGTCTATATACGAGACAGAATCTACTCATTTCATCTTGTTCTGCACATAGTGAGCACTGCTGCTAATGTCATGTACTTTTGTTTAAAGCTAGCTGCAAGGTAAACACCCTCTAACACACTGTGACACGTAGCTAAATGCTGCGTGTAGATATTGGGTACTAGTGTTAATGTCCATATCAGTTTGCAGTTCTGCTCCCATCACCTTATCTGTGAATGATTCTGAGCTCGAAGACGACAACTCGTCGTATAGTTCATTTCCAAAACACATATTGATAGCGGAGAGGAAGCTGTTCTTTAGAGTTGATGTTACATGACATTCACACATCATATGGATAACAAAATCATCTACCAGTAATTCGCATTTAGGGCACACTAAGACACTATTGTTTGGTATTTCAGTCCAGAGCCGGGCAACAGTATCGCAGATCCTTAGTTCTTGGTAGTTGTGTGGTAATGACCATACTATAGCTGGTTTTATTTCGCGATGTAGCAATTTAAATCTGCGAAAACTGTTGTCCGACTCTAGTCTTGCCCTCCAGAGATCAGCCTCCTTTCCGTTAACGGAATTACGTACTGTCATTTTCCAAGCATATTTGCTAGGTACATTCATTGGGTTATCAAAAAAGCCTTTCATGACATGAAGCAGATCATATTTCAACAAAATATTATATATATCTGGCACGAAGCCATATCTGACAATACCAGGTTCTTGCTGAAATAGCGTTAGTCGTCGAATAAAGATCCTTTGCGTCAACGCGTCATTCGGCATAGTCAAAATTTTGTGCAGAAGCATGAGTTTTCGCTTATCGATTTCAGATGTAATTCTGTAAAGGCCCAACATGGACTCGCACATATCTGATCGTGTGCGTATACCGAGACCTTGTATCTTTTTAACTATAAAATGCTGCAATTTATTAAGCTCATCTGATTCGGATTTCGTTAGGTGATTCCATAATTCAGAACCATATAGTACGGTGGGCATTATAACCTTGCGGTAAAGACTAGCGGACGTTAGCGGGTTGAGGCCTAGTGGCCTAACGCCTAGTGTGAGCATTGCATAAAATGAATTTTTTCCTTTCTGGCAAGACTCGTTTGTCCGAAGATTACTTTTTAGGTTAGCAGACTGTCGAATGCCAAGATGCAGTGTCGACTCAGAATGTGTAAGCGGGCTTTGACCAAAGCGTATGTCTGGTTTTATATACGTAGTTTTTCCTCGTGTAAGATATGTTAAAATACAAGACTTTCTTATATTTACATTAAACCTCCATTTTTGCGTGTATTGAAATATAATATCTATCAATTTCTGAAGGCTGGCGGGAGATGTGGCAATACAAGATATGTCATCTGCAAGTGTCGGATTACCTGCAGGTATGTTGCATATTCGTGCTCCATGGCCTGATTGCTGTAGTTGTGCAAGAAGCTCGTCGATAAAGACGAGGTAGAGAAATCCGGACATTACACCGCCTTGACGTACGCCTCGCTCTATTTTAAATACTTCGGATGTTTTTCCGTTAACGCGTATCTTACAAAATAGATTTGTATACGAGTCTGACAAGACGCTCCAGATTTTACCGGTAATCCCTAAATCATGCAGTTTAAGAAAGAGTGCGTTATGCCAGACAGAATCAAATGCTTTTTCAATATCTAGGAAAGCGACAAGGACATTACTGCCCAACTCGAGATTATAGTAAATTGTCTCTTGTAAATTAAAAGATGCTGTGATGCAGCTCGTACCTTTTTGAAAACCTTGTTGTTCGTTACATGGAAACGGTATGGAATTACATGTGATGTACTCGTTTATTCTGTTCAAGATAACGCGTTCAAATATTTTGCAGAGGCACGAAAGAAGGGATATAGGTCTGTAGCTATTTGCTTCGTTTTTAGGTTTGCCATTGCCTTTATGTAGTGGTATGATAATGCTGGTACGCCATGTGTCGGGCACGGTTTCTGTCGCAATTATCTTGTTAAATAAGATTACCAGAGCTTCGATTATTGCGTCACCGGCATTGATCACGTGTTCGTTTTGAATATTGTCGTTTCCTGGTGCTTTACGGCGCTTCAAATTCTTAATTACGTTTTGAATTTCATCAGGCGTAACATCTGTCTCTAATGCTGGGATAGCTGGGTTCGAACCAGCTCTTTTGATATCGTTTATTCCCATATTTACTAGTTGTCGAAAATTGTCCGAGTGAGGATGGGGATTATCGGACTGATCGGCGAATATTTTGGAAAAGTATTTTGAAAAACCGTCTGCAACTTTCTCGGCCGGATAATAGCGATTGCCGTCAACGGTTATCTCATTGCAAGCAGTCCGCTTTTTAGGTTTCTGCTCATTTAAAAGTCTCCAAAATAATTTGTAGTCGATATCAGCGGCCTCGTCCAAGTCACTATGAACTTTTTGTTGATATCGTTCCGATTCAAGCCTTTGCAAATTACGGAATACTGATTTTTGATCCTTGTAATTTGAATATGATTCATATTGTCTACCCCTAGGACGACCGTTATCGATCCATATTTTTCTCAATAGCCGCGATCTCGTATGCGCTTCTTTAACAGCGGAGGTCCAATATGGCTTGGCGAACTTATTAAACTTACTATTTGGCATAGTTGATTTTGCGGCATCCGTCATCGCAGATCCGATAATGTTTGCTAATTCGTTTACGGATAGGTCACGACACTTAACATTGGAAAGGTATGCTGAAATGTGGTATTGATAGGCGTGAAGATTTGCGAGTGTCATTTTGTTCCAAGCAATACACTTCCTGTTCGACGTATCGCCTACGACATTCGGAATAGAATCAAAACCGCTTATGGTAAATATAAATGGCAAATGATCAGATGTTAACACCATATCTGAATCGTCTAAAATTGTAAATTTTTCAACGCGTGTCGTGTTATCAACTAATAGGTGATCTATCATCGTTTGGTTTGGTAAGAAACTGTATTTAGGGCCTATAGTACTTGGTAAATAGTTTATCACGTTCAGATTAGTATTAAAAACAAAACTGCGTATTGCTTTGGCTTTAAACCCGGCGCAATTCTGACTTGATATTTGGGCATTAAAATCGCCAGAAATAACAACTGGTCCCTTATTTATGCAGTACGTTACTACAGCTTGAAGATCACTAAGAGTGTCAAAGTAGGATGCTCTATCATTATTTGATGGCATATATACGCAGATGATTGTTATGTTTGTGTCATGCTGAGCCTTTACCTCCAACGCTACAATTCTATTACTGCTTATGTTATCTATATGTGTCACCATACAACCTATACTCTTTTTGTACATTATGGCCGTACCGCCTTTACCACAGCGTACTCGACTGTAACTATCTAGGCTATTGTCTATTGTGGCGAAGTATGTGTATTTATCGTTGATGCTATCCAAGAAGGGCTCAGAGTGCGACAGAAGCTTATGTTCGCTCAGCAAAGCTATATCAATATTGTATTTATCGAGCATTGTAGAAAGAACATAAGCTGATGACATCACTCCTCTGACATTCCAACTAAGAAAGTTCATTATTATAAAGAAACAAGTACAGTATATACCGGTTAGCATGATTTGTACTGATTAGCTCGTATTTATATGTTACTCAGATAAATTATGGGTCTCTTAATTCGGTTCTCTCGTACCAGTCAATCCACTGTCTTTGTTGTTCAAGGTCTTTGTCGCCAGATCTCACAGACCTTTTCGTACCACCCCAGTCCTGATCCATGTTGTCTGTTTCATCATTGTATTTGTCTCTATATTCTGTTCTACGTCTGTCTGATTGTTGGTAATAGTCCTGACCATTATTACTTGTGTCGTATGTATCGTAAGATGATCTGTATAAGTTTCTCGGTCTCTCTTCATATCTATCTCTGTCATTTCTAGTGCGCTTCCTCTCTTCATATTCTCTCTTTCGTTCATCTTGCACTCTTGCCCATTCTCTCGAGCTTTGCCATCTACGGCATGTCATACCATCAGGCCAAAACCCATCGCTCTCAACCTGATTCATATGCACACTCGGTATGTTTATTCTCACGCTTGTACCGCTACTGTTACGGTACAAAGTTATCTGAGTGGGAAAGATGTCGTACTGTTTCAGGAAATATTTTATATCGTTATCTGTACAATCTTTATCGACGTTACCTATGTAATACGTTATTACTTTCTTTCTCTGTACTGCAACGAAACCGCGAGTAGGATGTTCGTTAACTGGGTTTTTATCTGCAATTACTCGACTTTCAGCATTCGGAAGATTGTTCAAGTATCGGGAGTGGTCGGCTTTATTACGGGGTGACATCGACCTGGCTTGTATGTGTGATGTTGGTGCAATTAGCAATTTAGACGTTGTCGTGGTCTGTATTGGCGACGTTGACGCGGTTTGTACTTTTGACGTCGGTTCAGTTATTATGTGTGGCGTTGACGCAGTTTGTATTTTTGACGTCGGCGCGGTGTGTATTTGTGACGTTGACGCGGTTTGTGTTTTTGACGTCGGCGCGGTTTGTATTTGTGACGTTGACGCGGTGCATTCGTGTGTTGTTGACGCACTATGTACATGCAGTTCGGGGAATACATTGGATGCTAACGCGGTTTCTATTTGTGGCGTTAACGCGGTTCTTACATTCGACTCTGTGGCGGTTTGTGACATTGACACAGATTGTATTTTTGATGTCTTTATGCCATCGTTCGGTGTGACAGAATTGTTGGAAGTCGTATTACTCAAACTGGATGTATGACTATCGACCTTTGTATATTTAGACATTGTTGACTGATTCTGCTTTGAAGTGGGACACGTATTACTGTGGGTTCGGCCTTTTGAAGCACTCACCGTGCGCTGCGCCGTGTGTGTTTCAGAAGACGCGGACTCGGGTGATAATGGACTAGATACAATTTTCGAGTATAGTTCTTTAACGTTCGTATTATGTGTGCCACTATAATCATCATCTATTGTGATAATTTCTGTATGTTCTAGATCATTACCAACTAAGTTACATTTTATTGCCATTGTTCGTGCTTCCGTACGAGCCGCATGCATGTCACGCTGCAGTTTTTCTACTGCTGAAAGTGCATTGTCGTGGTCCGACATCATTGAGCGAACGCCATTTAGTGAGGCGTGCATGAGGTCGACAACTGTTCTTAAGCTGCCTATACTTTTCACAATGTCAGATAGAAGGTTAGCATCAGAACGTCGTTGTTGCTTCATCTCGATGACGTCCATCCGGATTGACGTCATAGTGGCGACTAGTTCAGCTA
>JBEVXV010000027.1:0-8553 GCA_040505915.1 Sedimenticola sp.
AAAATCCCCAAACCGTTTTGTAGATATGACTCCGGACGGACATTTTGTTCCCATTTTTTACCTTTGACCTCTGAGTGTGACCTTGACCTTCGACGTAGGGACCTGGGTCTTACGCGTGCTCCGTCCTCGGATGATGACGAACATTTGTGTGTAGTTATTCAAAAATCCAACTAACGGTTTTGTAGATATGACTCCGGACGGACGGACGTACGGACGGAAAAAGCGAATACAATATCCCTCCGACTTCGTCTGGGGATAACGTGGTAATAGAAAGTAGAGCGCAACCTCTGGCTCTTTCATCAAAATCTATTTAGTTTGTCTTTGGCACATATAAATCCTCCCTGAAAGTTTTATCAAAATCTGTTCCTATATGTTTTAGATACATGTATCTTATACACAAACACAATCTCCTTTTATTAGTTATCATAATTAAATTGTATTCCTAATTATCTGTCCTAAACATACATAATCGTCTTTACCATACTGATAGTGGGGCTGCTATGTGTAATGATACTGCACTTTTGAAAGAGTCTGCCAAAATTTGCATACGTGTCCGTTAGAACAAATTAAAAAAAATCAGAAGGGTGGGCAAAAAAAATAAAATCGGTAAAGACCTCATTTGCATAAATCCAAGATGGCCGCCATCGAAAATCACACACTCTCTGAAACTCGCATATCTCTGCATCTACTTGGCCGATTAAAACAATTTTGATGACAATATTCATAGTTCTTCGACTGGCCAAGAAGGTAAAATTAGTTTCATGACATTAAGAGGACAATTGAATGCTCCAAGGTCAAGGTCAAACGCTAAAATCACTATTTCAGCATTTTTTGACAATATATTTGCATATAACTGCTCACAAGTTGCAGATTAAGAGGATACTGGGCTGTATATTGATAGTCCCTTAGGTGGCAAATCAAATATAATTGAATTCCTGATCTTTAGAGGTCAAGTGCATCTATCAAGGTCAAGGTCAAATGCAAAAAAATTACTAGTTTCAGCATTTTTTTGCAAGTTTTCGCATATAATTGCTTTTACTTGGCTGATTAAGACAATATTATCATGGTAATCCCTCATGTTATATGTCAACTGAAATTGTTTCCAATTACCTTTGTGCAAGTTCATGCGTCAAGGTCAAATGCAATTTTATCTATTTTGTTGAGTTTGATATATCTCTACTTCTACAAAACCAGTAGAGATATACATACAAGGCCATCCCGGCCTTAAATATGACCATATCTGTTGATTGGACGTTGAACACCAACAGTATAAGTCTACAAGGCCACGTTATGTTCATAATTTATTAAGCTGAATGTTTTGTTGCAAAGGTGAAATAAATATCAGCACGTCAGTGTTCAATATATACCGCACTATTGATACATATTTGACCTTATTGTCTAAGCTATGGTGGCTTATTCGGGACACTTATTTCGTTGTTTTGTCGCCGCTAACAACGTTACCGGTAAGTAAAACATCTGATACTTTAATTTATGCATCTCAATGGAAAACTATTACGACGTGTATTATTACCAAAACAGAATCTATTAAGATGTGTAATATTACGATGTGTATTATGACCAAAACAGAACTTATTACGAATGTAATCCTGATAGTATTCATCCGTTCACCGTCGATACTTGACTTTCTTAATATTCTTATGCAACGGTAAAACATAGAAATTAAATGTCCATAGCGAACCACCATACTAAACTGACAATTGCATTTATATGAATTCCTAATCAATATATTTCTGAGAATGATACTAGTATGTTAGATAAAGAATTCAAAATGCGACACAAGAATTGTGACCGCAGCCCATTATCAACATCGAACTGTAACCATAATGTGCCATCAGAAAATCGTTGATGATAAAATGAAATTACTACCATCAAAATTACCGTAAAGTGGTCAAATATGAACCTAAAATGTATGAATGTTGAACTAAACTGCACTGTTTTGGCATACCCCTTTACATCCTAGACATAGTGCAGTACATGGCAGACCTGCCTTAGCACACTTGCACCGACCAGTGCACCCTTTCACGCAGCCACATCTTATGAGACCCCTGCACGACACACTAGCAACTGGGAGGGAGGACCATAGAGGCTGCCATTTTCCAGACTCGCTAGTCCATCCCCACGAATCTGGTGAGACATCCAGCAGTTGTACGTCTTGAGCATGACCCCAGATACGACCCCCTTGGAGTGTTGCCCGTTTGACGTGCTGTTCAAGAGCAGATAGAGTTGGGGGAATGTTCTGGAGTGTACGGCCTTTCGCAGTGAATAGGTGCTTTCGAACTTCATTGACACTGTTCGATTCACTTGTGCGGTCATAAAGTAGGACGGTGAAGCGTTCTATGAGCTGCATGGTCTCGTCACTGATTTCAGTAGGTCCTTCAACCAGCAAACGGAAAGCTTCAGTCACTTCAGGGAAACTACACCAGGTGCCCCAAGCTGTCTTTTTTCCAATGGAATGGAACGCTGATACTGTATCACAACCAGTATATGCATGGAAAAATGGCAGGGAAAGAGACTTCTGAGTGCCAATGGCCGCCGAAATATCGTGTAGAGAGAGGTAACGATGATCTTTCCCAGTACCATAAGACACCCACAACTGACAAAGATTTAGGTGTGGCACTGCTGCCACGCCTAAGACCACTACATCAGAATCAACCGTTCGAATCATGAATGTCTTGTGTCCTTCAGCAACTGCATCAGCCAGATGCACAAAGAGCCTCGAATCTGCTTCTTCGTGGTTGCATGGGGAGATACCATCTGTATCATCACGGGTTGGGACACAGACCACGCTGTCTCCAAAGCTCATGATCAACTGCTTATTGGGAAGAGACAGCGACACTGATTCCTCAGCAAGAAGTCTGAAAAGTTCTGACTTGTTGTCGGGATCGTTCAGAAAGAGAGGCCAGCTTTTCGGCAATGGTGTATTAAGGGACACTTTGATGCGCACACCCTTCCCACGAGATTTTCGTGCACCTTCCTTTAAGCTGTTTTCTTTATATACATCAAATACAATGTCCACGCGGAGGTAGTTGTCAAGTTGACGCCGGATGTGAGGGAAGAATGTACCATGTACGTAGTCGGCGAATGTTTTGCCTTTAGTCGGTGGCAGGTAATGGACAACTGCTGCCCCATCCATCAAAAGCACATCTGCTTTGGGAGTAGCTGCTATAGGAGTTGTGTTAGCCGTCTTCTCGAGGACTGTGACAATGGCACTCTTTGTTGTCGTCCGAAGATTTCCGTTTTCTGAGATAGACGGCGGATGTATCTGGTTTTCATGGGAAAAGAATTCATCTGGACTCCCTACACGCACTTCACTAGACACATATAATTGGGCTAGAGTAGAGCATGTGTCTTGAAGTGCCTTCTCCCGTGGCGTTTTTACTTGTCTGGTAGTAGTAGGGGCCATGAGATGAAGCTTGTTCTTCTGGATTGGTTTCGATACAGGTTCGGTGTGTGCCTTCAGACGATTGTTGACATATGCCTCGAACTGTTCCAAGCCTGCATCATGAAGTCTCTGTGAACAGAGAACTGCGGCCTCTGGAAGGACCTCCATCGTGTGCATGCGGAACAGGACATTGCCGTTATCAGCAAAGGGGTTGCACATATTACTAATCCCCTGTTCCAATGATCTGACATCTTTCAAGAACCTTACTTGGAATGCCTTTGTTTGTTCATGGTGTGTCGTAGTAGTTGCATACTCTGCAGTACTGGTGCTCATAGTCCCCTCAAAGTCTGTGATTACGCGTGCAACCTCGGGTGAAGCAAGAGACCAACGGTTGAGAGCATCGACATCATGGGTCTGCCCGATAACACCACCATCTCCCTTGATTGTCACATTGTTCTGTTCGTGTGCCTGGTCAACTGCCATGTTTGAAAACGGACGCCCTGTCTTGTTGACAGTGAAGTGCTTGATGTTAAATTCAGCAGCTATCTCAGGATGTAGCTTGGATAGTGTAGCCATGTCACGTATGTGCACCGGCACCCATCTAGCGTAGTGGGTATGGTTGAGTGCCATGAACCAAGGGGCAAGCCCGGTCAAGCTGGAGGTGTAAAGGTCGAATTTCGCCTCCCTGATAGAACGCGTGTACACCAAGGCAAGAAGCTCAAGTTGGAGAACCTGGTGCATGTACTGAAATTGCGGATGTGCGGCCGACATTTCAGCAGTCCATGTAGCAATGTCATGTGGCGTATCATCTGGCGGAATCGATTGCCGATACTCTGTATACTGCTTCATCATGATGGAATATAGTACTACTGCAGTCACTTCATGGGCGTAGCGAGTTCGCTTGATGTGTGTGGCACTGAGACAGGACTCAGCTACACCGGATGTGAAGATGCCAGCCTCTGAGATCGCCTCAACCCATCCACTACCCTCTAGGAGATCACCAGGCAGGGTAAGCGCTGCTTTCTCGATGTGCAATCCCCCCATCAGTAACACATACTTGTCTTCTCCGTGGGTCTCAGGAAATGTCCACTGTACACTTTTTGCAATTGCGAAGAGAGGCTGATCAAGAGTAATCACTGGTACCTGTCCCGGATTTAGATGCTTCACCGCAGCATTGATGATGGTCATCGCATGCTTTATCATTGCTGGACTGTTTGATGATTCGATAAACAGCGGAAGAATTGAGGTTTTCATAGTTTCTTGTATGCCTTCTTGTCGATGTGCATGAAATGCTGCCCATGAAATGGCGCTGTCCTTTGTAGTGTGGGTAGTTTCGTCACTAGAAGCCGCTGTTGCATCGGCCAGCCACTGATTTTCCACCCGCAATTCATCGTGTAGAACAGATGCAGCCCCGCATACATCGTCGTCTATCAATGGTATGTCTGCCGTCTTTACTGCACTGTTACTAATGGGCTCAATAGATGTATAATAATCGGGGAGCTCTACTGTACCTGAATGTTCAGAACAATTCATATTTGGGATTTCTCCTTCAATCCGACCTGTGTAGTTTGGACAGATGCATTGAAACAGTGAGAGGGCTGTACCATGTAAATTTGTCATGACTGTGCTAGAACTCGAGTTGATATCAATGTTGTCAATGGCCGCCAGAACAAACAAGGCGGTGTATAAAGGAGGGACGACAACACCAATCTCACAATACCTCTTGCTCACCTGACTGCAAAGACTCTTACGTATTTGCATTACTCGATCATAACATACTGATAAGCCCAGTGCATACATTCCATCCACCACATCTTTCTTTCCTGTAGTAGCATGCAATTTCAGGCCAACATACACAGGTAAGGCAGTTTCACGATCGCGATTGTGTTTTCGGTTTGCATGTGATGACGCGGAAGTCCGGCATCGCTTATAGCTATTAAACATGATCAACTGAGATACTGATATTACCTGTTGTGTAATGAGACCCCCACCATCCTCACTCTCACTGTTGTGTATATTACTACCTCGTGTCAACATGTTCACAAAGGACAATAAGCTATCAGGCACACACCTAGTTTGACAATCATGTCCAAACTCGCCATTAAATGGTTTATCGTGATCAAACATATCACGTCTCAGAATATTAGATGCTTTGAGCAAGGTGATAGACTCGTCATCCTGATGTTCATTGTCATGCAGTTTCCCATATATAAGCGCACTGATCTGAACATCGAATGCAAAGTACACAAATTTACCTTGTTTATAGCATCTAATATCTGGGATCCTGCTCAGAATCTTTTCCTTCAGTCTGGTTGTATGCACATATGTATCAGAAACACCTAATTTATTCAAGCGTTCTACAAACATCATGGTAAGTTCAGCTAGTTTGAAGGGTGGACATTCAGCGTCCCATCGACCATCTTCAATATAGTCAAGTAATTCTGCTAAGGCTAAACTGTGTGTCGATGAATGGCACGATTCAGAACCTATGGCATCCTTTCTCAGCTTTGTTGTTGCTGCATTGAATAAGTTCAGGGCACACCGGTCGTGGTATTTTGCTTCTTGAGCTATCAGATCTCCGGCAGCACTCAGCTTCGTGATTAGCTCGTCGTCGCCAATAATTTTGGCATATTCCCGTAGGCGACAGTCTAGCTGTATTGTCATTACTTGTCGGAGTGGATTTTCATTGTTTGTTTCAGTTATACAATTCAAAAAGCAATGCTCTGTCGAAAATGGTTCGCATTTACTTCGTGTATATTTAGGCGCTGGGGCATTACATGGCAATGGTGTGGAGGCAAGACGCTTCTTTGTGGTCTTAACGTGTAGTCTGTCTATTGCAGATTTCTTAATTTTGGCTTTGCATGATGAATGCCACTTGGCACTATGTTGCCATAAAGTCAGGGGCACACCATCTCCTTCGTCAAGAATGTCTATACTTTCACTGTCAAATGGCAACGGAGCGACGTCAATGTAACTTTGAAGATTGTCTGCAAATGCAGCATAGTCTGTTTGTATATTATCAGTGTTGTTGTTATTTGCTGGGCAGCGCAAGTCATCACCACTATCATCTCGGCACAGTACGCATTTCGACCAGTCCATGCTGAATTTAGGATTGGTCTCTAAGGAATGAAGTATTTTCCTGGCTGTTCATCTCGAGGTGGACGTCTGCCTTGCATCGTCCTGAATGCAGAAGACAAAGGCGATGTTTTATGGTTAGTTGACAAAAACCATAAAATTACATGGTCAAGCAGATACAAGTTTCTACTACTTCATTTGAACAACTGAACAATGATTTTTTTTTAATAGGAGACGAGTCAGATATTCAGCTCTGAATTTACAATATTCTGATCAGCTGTCACATTTATTATTCGGCACATGGTCAGGAGACACATTACGGCGAATAGCGCATAGACGGAGTTGATTATCAATGAGTGTACAGCCCGGATTTTCATTTCATGTGCAGCAAACAAACGTGTGGCTGGTGGATGCACAAGACGGTATATAAGATGGTGGAGTAGGAGGTGGGAGACAAGCAACCCATAACCTCCTTCCCAAATAGAGCATCTGTCATCACCAGTGGCAAAGTAACATATGGACTAATTTAGATACAGTTGGCACTATGTAGCGAAAATAATGTGCACATTCAGACGAGACTCCACATCAGCAGGTAAACAGCTGATTTGGGAATATTGTAAAATGTTGAGAATTTCCAGGATCAATAATGTTATTTCTACATTTTTACCGTCAACAATCCATTTAGGACAGTTGTTTGCCTGTCTAGCATGTGATATGAATCAGGTAGTGGAGCAATAGGAACCAAATAATGGAGGACCCCGTCGTCTGCCCCAGCTCAAAAATGGTCCATTTGGCCCGTGTAAAGTGTGGGGGTGGGGTAGGGTGTACCAAATAATTAAATAATTGAGACACCCGTCGGCTGCCCCAGCTGAAAAATGGCTAAGTCCAGACCTAAAAAAAAATTGGGCAGGGGTCGTCTTTGGGCGGAGCCATTTTAATTTTGTTTCTGACCCTTTAACTTGGCATGTGTAAAGTGTGGTGGGTGGGGGAAGGTAAATCAGATTCGAAAAGAGGTGGGTGGCTACTGAATGCTATTCTCTATCTACATCAGTCCACATGTTACTGATACTGTGGTTATATACTACAGTTTCATTTGACAAACTTACTACATGTTTCCGTTATATAATGGTGAATCAAATGATGAAATTCACATTCAAAATCAGCCGCCAAATTAACTTTCCTGTTGTTGTTGTTGTTGTTGTTGTTGTGTCTGTAGTTCAGCCGCTGAATTTTCGGCTCAAACTTTTCGCTGGTTGAAGATGATGATATTATTGAGTTTCCTGCACGCAGCAGTGATTTTTCCTGGCATCCGGATTATTCATCGTTCGATACGGAGTTCCCCTGAAACATCCTCGCACAAAAACACAAGGGGTGCAAGCAAATGGAGTATTTATTGTCATTGTGTTGGTTGTTTCACCATTTGTCATTGACAATGACCCGTGAAGTTGACAACACAAAGCAGAGGAGGGAGAGGGGGCATGTCCTGGAAAAAAACTTTAATTGATTGATTAGTGTACATACTACTCTAGAGCTCGGTGTTTCCTTAACCGGCAATATAGAAGCAACAATTTGTGAGAACAAAAAAAAACACGCCTGGTTTAATGGCTGAAATTGTAATTTTAACATTTGACCTTGACACTGGGCCGCGAAGTTGACCTCCGAAGTACCTATAATTAGGTCCAATTGATTGGCCACACATACAAATACCATACTAGATCTAAATAGTATCTTAATATATTATGTAGAAGCATTGATATGCATTGATATGCAAAGAAAATGCAAAAAAAGGCTGAATATAGTGATTTTGGTATATGACCTTGACATTGAGCAGTCAAATTGACCTCTGAAGGTCATGAATATAATTTCATTTGATTGCCCACTCAAAGAACTATAACTATTGACTCCAATAATATTACATTCTGCCAAGTATATGCAGAGATCTGCTAGTTTTAGTCTAGTGGCAAATTCTGACGGCGGCCATCTTGGTTTTATGCAAATGAGGTTATTCTTGAGGATATTTTTTTTGCCCACCCTTCTGAAAATGTTCCACACATATTGTTTAACCTATACACAAA
>JBEVXV010000028.1:0-7549 GCA_040505915.1 Sedimenticola sp.
GGCGGTATTGTGCACCCACCTTTGCTAGCCTTATATGTGTTCATGTAGTTTTGAAATCAATAGAGTGAATGTCATTCAAATTGAATGACTTAAAACTACATTAAAACTACACGTCGTCATTTAATAAAAATGACATTATCACATATAACACTGTCTTATGTTGTTACATGAAGTAGCAAATAAACTTCAACCCTTGAACTCTGTCCACTCAGACATGCCATATATGTAGGGCGTTTCAAAGGTAGTTTATCAAGGATAAACGTATTTGGATCGCCCGGAATACGTTCATTACTTTTTGAATGCCCCTCTGTCTCGATACTGCGTGCTAAAAATAGTAACAGTTCTCACACAGCGAGCAGGCAGCATTATAGCCGACATATTGGAAAGTTTTAAACTTCTATTTTAAATAAATACAGTGTATTAATCGACATAAATTTACTGTACGGTATATTGTGAAAGGAGGATATAAACTATTATCGATTTGATAACAGGATAACCTCTGTAAGTTGTCGATTTAATCTGTGTTATTGACATTTTGTTCGGCGCCGCTGCGCATAAAATTTTGCCTCAGTGGCTGTTGCTAACTTGTGTTTACACGCTAATTGTAAATCTAGGCCAAGTGGAACAATGGCGGAAGGACTGGCGACTAGGTCAGAGAAAGTAGAGATTGTTGGGCATAGTTTTGTTCGTCGGTTTGGCATGTTTCTGCAGGCGGATGGTTCACGTTGTAATCTAGGCCTTGATACCAGGAAGTACAATGTGACATTGCATGGATTTGGAGGATTGTCCTTACGCCAACAAGGACGACTACACAGTGTTGATGCTCGACTAGCAGGGGCGGATCTAGTAATTGTGGACATTGGTTCGAATGACCTGTGCGACCGATTGTATAGGCCAGAACAGTTTGCACTGGATCTTATAGTTTATGCTACATTCTTATTAGAAAGTGTATCAGTTCGGAAAGTTGTCATCTGTCAACAGTTGCTTCGGCGTGAGGATGTGACCCCCTATCCCGAGTATAACGCGCACATTGTAGAGGCAAATGTCGAGTTGCGGAAACGGATAGAGGAATCGAATTGTCCAATATATTTTTGGAAACACATCGGCATGTGGAATAGCAGCGTCCCAGTACTCGGACAAGATGGTGTTCATTTGTCGATGGAGTCCGGATATCCTAAGTACCTACGGAGTTTGCGTTCGTGTATTATCCGTCTTACAAATTGGTCTAAATAAAGATGGCACAGGTAATGAACAGCATATCTGTGCTATTGCGATGGTACGGCATTATTCGCCTATTTCCATATACATGGGTGGCCACATTTTAGTGGCGAAGCCTATTTTATTGCAATAGTGTGCCTTTGCAAAATTGCAATTGTACCGGAATTATTGCATATTTACATATATTGGTGGCCACATTTTAGTGGCAAAGCCATTTTTATGGTCATAAAGTATGGTGGCGGCCATCTTTGTATTGGCGAAGCTTACCTATGTCCAGATATTGGTGGCCACATTAGTGGCGAAGCCTATTAAATTGACATGCAAATAGTATTGGCAATATTGCCGATTTCACAGATGTATGTCTTTGGCTCAAGAGCATTGCGTCGTAACCATGGTAACCCTCTCAACCTTGCTGGCTATACTGTGTTTTAGCACCATATTTGATAAACAATGTAGATCCAGATATACTGGCTTGTAAAGAGCCGTTTGTATCGGGGACTTCCTTGTTTGTGTAAAAAGAAATACAAATAAAATCGATTTTTTGTCATTAATGGACCCATCCCGAAATTCTGTATGGAATATTCCATGTCAGATAATTCAGGATGAGAGGGTTGTTACGACGAAGTTAACAACATGAATTCCATGCATTTTGTACAGGTGTTTTATTATTCTTTGTTACAGAATTGTCATGCCGCCAAAGAGGCCTGCCCAGCGGACTTCGGCGCGCGGGAAGCCGGCACCAAAACGCAGGCGAACAACTCCGGATGATCCAGATCCCCAACAGACCCAGACCGCTGACGTGGTTTCGGCGGTGATCAATGAGCTGCAGAAACGGGGAGTTATACCGGCTGCTTCATCCGGAACGGTCGATGAGTCAGAAAATCTTGCCCAAGATGGGACTCTCGTTGACAACCAACCTGACAACACGTCATCTGGCGACCAGGTCAGGCAACTCCTGGACATGGAGAGTGACACCACGTTACAAACAGCTGGTAGTACACCACATCGTGACGAATCAACTGGCGCAGGTATACATATTACGAACGTGCCCCCTCCTGCTACCATGGCTACGTACAACCTGTCATTGGGCGCGCTATTGAGTGACAAAGTTAAGCAGAGCATTTGGAACAATGAGTTCGTGGAATTCAGCTCTCTATTGCCTTCTGCAAAGCAGGATAATACTATCCAGGTCAACTTGGCGGGCACAAGTATATCGGTGCTTCCAAGTGTCAAAGAGGCCAAAACCCTCGCTATTGGTCAATGGGTTACTGCGTTTCACATATATATGGACATCTATGTTCAGAAACATCGCAATGAAGTCCCCGGATTGTTGGTATATTGCGAACTGGTCCGTGATCTCGACAGGGCATACGGAGTTGCTGCATTTAATTATTACGATCGCACATTTCGTGCTCATCGGCAAACTCAAAATTTGCCATGGGCTGCCATGCATTCGGAATTATGGATAAAAGCGACCACATTAGCCCTAGCGGTACCATCAACACGCACCCAGTCTCTCCCGCAAACAAAGTTGCCGAACCCCTGCCATAAATTTAACAAAGGCAGCTGTCAGTTCCCAAATTGTCGCTTCTCCCATACATGTAGTTTCTGTGGCAAACGGCACGCTCGTGCTAACTGTTTTGCACTACAAAACCAGCGAAAACCAAGTGGGGCAAAAAGCACAGCCACAGGTGTAGCAGCTGCAACTCCGCATGTCCCGTCGGGATCTGGACAATCGCAATCGATAACACCGATCGGTAGCAACGCGCCAAATAAGTCTTTTCGAGCCCTTGCCGACCCCAATAAAAAGTAACAGGCTACAGCATTATCTTCAGGGTTACAATGACACCGAGGTCGATTTCCTCATATCTGGTTTCACCAATGGTTTCCAAATTCCTGTGTCTAATGATGTACGGCCAAGGCATTGCAGAAATCACCCATCGGCATTAAAAAATCCACAAGCAGTTACAGACAAATTGTCTAAAGAATTATTAGCAGGCCGCGTCATCGGACCTTTTCAGGAATGTCCTGAAAACTTGGTATGCTCGCCATTAGCATTAATTCCTAAGAAAGAAGACGGACAATTCCGATTAATTCATGACTTATCTTATCCAAAAGGTGATTCGGTCAACACCTGCATTGATAAGGAACACACCCAGGTCATTTATGACACAATTGATACAGTAGTAACCAAGGTAAAACAGCATGGTAGGCATAGTCTTTTAGCAAAGACCGATATAGAGCACGCATACAGAATCATTCCAATAAGGCCTGCAGACCGTCATTTGCTGGGTTTCTCATGGCCCGCGGGTGACGGTTCCATTTTGTACTACATGGATGCATGTTTAGCCATGGGGTTGTCTAGTTCTTGCCAATTATTCAGCCGTTTTTCGTCCGCCCTACAATGGGTCATGGAAACAAAGTTTGATGCCTCTGTCAGCCACATAATTGATGATTTTGTTTTTATTGGGCCGGCAAACACCAATTTCTGTGCAGAATCATTGCGTTCATTTCTCCACATGTGCTCAGATGTTGGCGTTCCCATAAAACAAGAAAAGACTTCTGCCCCAAGTACATGCATTCTGATATATGGAATAGAAATAAATTCTGTGTCTATGATCATGAAATTACCAGATGATAAGGTCAAACGAATATGTGATGAACTACAAGCTATGGCGCAGAGAAAGAAAGTAACTTTAAAGTCCCTTCAGTCACTCATAGGATTATTGAATTTTGCTACATCTTGCGTTGTTCCCGGTCGGTGTTTCTTGAGACGATTGTATGACTTGACAGTAGGGGTTACATGTCCGTCATTTTATATACGACTTACCAAAGAGGCTAGAGCAGATTTAGCTATGTGGAAAATGTTTATGGAATCATTCAATGGAAAATGTATGTTTTTACATGAAGATTGGGTAACATCAGATTCCTTACATTTGTATACCGATGCTGCTGCAACAGTGGGATTCTCTGCAGTGTTCGGGGAGCAGTGGTTCGCTGACCAATGGCCAGTGCAATTTCAAGCTTATCACATAAACATTTTGGAACTATTCCCAATTGTGTTGGCTGTACAAACATGGGGTCATAAAATGGCCAACCATAAGATACTATTCCATTCAGATAATGAGGCTACAGTGTATGTTATAAATAAAATGACGTCAAAAGACCCGATCATGATGAAGTTGGTACGCAAGCTAGTGCTTCTCTGTCTGCGACATAATATTTTGTTCCGTGCTGTGCATATATCGGGCAGGTATAACTGTGTTGCTGATTGTTTGTCTCGGTTGAAATTTCAGGATGCGTTTCGGTGTGCACCGTATCTCCGAGCAAATCCAGTTCTTCTAACAAAGGAAGATTTGACGATTTAAGTGCAGATGCGAAAGCTATTGTTAGCAATGCATTGTCTATTCGAACGAAGAGAACTTATTTTGCATATTGGAATAGATATGTAGCTTTTCGTGGGGGACAACACCATGTAACTCTTCCCATATCAGATTGTGAATTGGTGAATTTTCTTGCCCATATGTTTACCTCAGGGTATAGCATATCCACAGTTGCAGCTCATGCGTCTGCTTTGGCATATATCCACAAAGGACTTGGGTTCAAAGACTTCAGTGATTCCTTCCTTGTCAAACAATTTTTGAAAGGTGCTAACAATACGAAATCAGCCGCTCCTGACACTCGTTTACCCATAACTTGGGATATGCTGCAACAAATAGTTGCAGCCATTCCTACCACAGTTAAATTGTACATGCAACAAGTCATTTTCACAGCCATGTGTTTGTTAGCGTTTCATGCCTTTCTGCGTATTGGGGAAATGTGTTCAAAGTCCTCTACCACAGAAAATAACGTTATACAACGTCAGGATGTTCATTTCATTGTTGATGAGACTGGGGTATCGGGAATTGAGCTCACTTTCCGAAGGTTTAAGCACAGTAGTCACCCAGTGACGTTATTTTTGGCACAGAGCACAACAAAAGGTATGTGTCCTGTTCATGCACTGCAAAATTATCTGAATAGCTCCAGTCACCGCAATGGGCCTCTTTTCCAACTACCCAATGGTCAGGCTGTCAGTTATGATTTTTTCAATGGACATCTGAAAAATGTTATAGGATTCCTTGGCCTTGACACAAATCTCTACAAATCCCATTCATTTAGAATCGGGGCAGCCACGCACGCTACGATGCAGGGTCATTCGGCAGACCAAATTAAGAAAATGGGCCGTTGGAAATCGAATGCGCTTGAGCGTTATGTTAGACTCCCAAGAATATCATTACCATAATCTACTAGGTACAATTTAGCGGACGTGTGAGTTGCAATTGATATAAAAATGTATATTGAGATTGTGCCATTTTTGTCCAATGTAACTGTTATTTACGGAATATATTCCTATGTTTTCATGCGATACATGTACATTTTGCCCGTAGTCAATCAACAAGTCCAACACAAGATTGCTTGTTACAATTATTTCGTATGCACATATGCATAGATATTACATGTTTGTCAATATTGTACCAGGTTCAACAAAAGATTGCTTGGTACTCGGGTAAATTATGTTTCACACGTGTTGCTTGGTAGTCGTACATTGCGGTTTTAGATGTACATGTACATGTTTGTCTAATCTATATTCAGTCATTATGTTGGAGGAATTTTATGCAATGATCACAAAATACGAGTGCTTGTTATGTGTGTTAACTGGATAAACATGTATCCCCATTTGTCAACGAGGTAACAAGTCCAACATAAGATTGCTTGTTGCATGTTGCTGTAAAGGGGTGATCAGTAACAATTGCATATTATTAACAAGTCCAACACAAGATTGCTTGTTATGAGTGTAGTTGGTAATACATGTTTCCCCAGTTAATAAGGTAACAAGTATAAAAAATAATATGGGCTGATACTGTCGTTCGGATATATACATGTACAGTTAAATACATGTAGGGTTATCACGGACGATCAATTGTACTTTCATTGTTTACTGAGTTGCAAGTCCAATATTGCTTGGTACTGGGGGGTTATGTGTACATACATGTACACTAGTCCTTGGATAATTTTAGTTAACTGAATTTAAATTTAAAACAATCCTATTTCGAGTGATTTTATATTAGGCGTGTAGCCACATAACACGTCTAACTGTATTATGTATACATGTAGGCCATGATTAATTCATGACCTGCTAAAATTGGTTTAGCTACATGTAGCAGTTACAATAGTTCACAAATTATCAGCTTCAATGCAGTCAATGTGAACATGACATGTGCAACAGGCAATTGAGATAGAGGAGGCATCCATTAATTAATAAATGTCATCATTGCTTGCTACTCTTAGTGATATGTGTGTGTGGTCAGTTCTTCGGTCTCGGGTGGGTGCGCAACTGCGTTGCTTATGGCGGTATTGTGCACCCACCTTTGCTAGCCTTATATGTGTTCATGTAGTTTTGAAATCAATAGAGTGAATGTCATTCAAATTGAATGACTTAAAACTACATTAAAACTACACGTCGTCATTTAATAAAAATGACATTATCACATATAACACTGTCTTATGTTGTTACATGAAGTAGCAAATAAACTTCAACCCTTGAACTCTGTCCACTCAGACATGCCATATATGTAGGGCGTTTCAAAGGTAGTTTATCAAGGATAAACGTATTTGGATCGCCCGGAATACGTTCATTACTTTTTGAATGCCCCTCTGTCTCGATACTGCGTGCTAAAAATAGTAACAGTTCTCACACAGCGAGCAGGCAGCATTATAGCCGACATATTGGAAAGTTTTAAACTTCTATTTTAAATACCACCACCCTCCCCTTCCTCCACATGCCATATTTTATATATTGCACGCATTATGTTTGTCTAGTGTCTTAACTCTTGAGTTGATATTTTTGTTTTGTAAACATGTTACAAGAGTTATATTAGGTGGGGCGGTATTGTGCACCCACCTTTGCTAGCCTTATATGTGTTCATGTAGTTTTGAAATCAATAGAGTGAATGTCATTCAAATTGAATGACTTAAAACTACATTAAAACTACACGTCGTCATTTAATAAAAATGACATTATCACATATAACACTGTCTTATGTTGTTACATGAAGTAGCAAATAAACTTCAACCCTTGAACTCTGTCCACTCAGACATGCCATATATGTAGGGCGTTTCAAAGGTAGTTTATCAAGGATAAACGTATTTGGATCGCCCGGAATACGTTCATTACTTTTTGAATGCCCCTCTGTCTCGATACTGCGTGCTAAAAATAGTAACAGTTCTCACACAGCGAGCAGGCAGCATTATAGCCGACATATTGGAAAGTTTTAAACTTCTATTTTAAATA
>JBEVXV010000029.1:0-2407 GCA_040505915.1 Sedimenticola sp.
CGCTAACTCACGACGGGTATGCTGCGAGCGGCCCACGCCTACCAGGGACTATCCGCCTCGGCTTTCAGCCTTCCATGGCGGTCAGCGAGTGAATACATCCCTGTACGCTCACAGCAGCATCCCTGCTGCTGTACCTCCTGAAAAGGTGTCACTGCACCCACCTGAAAGTTATCCACCCGCACTGGGTTATTGAGAAGTTACGTCACAGCCTGCTAACGCTATGACCTATTAATAGATAGTGATTTTTCTTTTTTTATGCACACACAAAAAAAATGCCACTGTTGTGAGAATAATCCAACAGGAATGCTCACTGTGCTATAGTGTAAAGTAGAGTGTAAAGTAGTATTATTTAATACATCATTAAGATAAAGGGGTTATGCAAAATGGGTAAGCAATGGAGCAATGCACCTGTATTCTACACATTGGCTCAAGTGAATTTTAATCCCATTGCCCAGCTAGAGGAATTCATTCCAAAATTGCAGGATCAGCTACGACGTAATGGGTATCCCGATTATCGGCCTGAGCAAAAAATAGAGGTTACAATCAGCAAAGTCGACAGCACTGAACCCAATGTTCTGCCTCAGAAAATGTTGAAATGGAGCTTTACCAATACGGAAAGAACCGAGGGATATATTTTGCAGAGTGACTCACTTGTATATCACTCAACAGAATATGAAGTCTTTGATGACTTTCTCGGAAAGCTCATTAAGGGGCTAGAGCTTATCCATGAGGCAATTGATCTGGCTTATGTAGAAAGAATTGGTCTTCGGTATCTTGATGCAGTAGTCCCCAATGAAGGCGAATCCATTAACTCTTACCTTGCGCCCTCTATTCTCGGCATGTCAGGTGCCATGGATGAAGGGCTTAAGCACAGTTTTTCTGAAACCGCAGTAGAAAAAAATGGCGGAATGCTCATTGCTAGAACGGTTATTGTTGATGGCGGTTTAGCTATGCCACCAGACTTATTTCCCATGCAGCTCAATATGCCTGATAAATTAATCGGTATTACAGGAAGAACTGCTGTAATGGATTCCGATTACTATGTCGAAGGTAGATTCGTTTTCGATTTAAAAAAAGTGGAACAGCAGCTAAATGAATCGCATACTATTATTGGTGATATGTTTAGGAGTTCCATCACTGATCACGCTCTGAATGCTTGGAGGTAACACGTGGAAGTTATCACATATGATGTAGTGGCGCGGGAAAGATATTTCCCGGATGCAACAGAAAAAAAACCAAATACTCTAAATGTGGTCATTCCTCTGGTGATGAGTTTTATTGCGGGCACTGGCGGCGCTATGACAGCACAAAGTGCCGAGGCAATGGGTCGCTGGGTACACACACCAGCAATACATGTTACACGTCCTGCACAAGAGCCAGTCGCCTTCAATAAGTCAGACATCCGCACGCCATCCGAACATTTGACGCGGATTCGTGATGTGTTTGCTTTAAATATGTCAGAACTTGCCAACGTATTGGGAGTTTCTCGGCCTACAGCATATGCATGGCTGGAAGGGCAGGAGCCGGGAAAACAAGAAGCAATTGTAGAAATCCGCCATCTCGCAGAGCTTGCAGAAACGCTCGATGCTCTAAGCATTAATCGTATAAACAAGCTGATACGACGCCCCATTTTTGGAGTGCAATCTTTCTTGGATAAACTAAAGGCAAGAGAGAACATTGACGACGCCATAGCAACTTTTAAAGAGCTATCAACCAGAGAAAGCGAAGCCAGACGCAAAGTAAAAGGCTCTGGAAACAAGCGCAGAAGCGCAACTGATGTTGCTAGTGAATATTCTAATTCCACATATGACCGAGGCTAATATATGCCTTGGATGCGGGAAACAGTGTGGCGTCAAGGTTCGTTATTAAGCGCTGACAATCTCCGCCAGCTGGGCATCATCAACGGTGAAGAGGACTTTATCGCTATCGCGATATCACATGACTGTGATATCGCGAATGACAATCTTGATCAAGAACCAGTTGTTGAGTTCGCTATTGGTCAATTCATAGATGAGCCTGACGGCAATTATGAGTTTTCAAAGAACCCAAGAACCTTGCACATCCCAATTTATACCCAAGAAGGCGATGTAACAGGCGAACTACAAGCCAAGGACAAGGTGACTGTAGAAAAAGACACCTTGTGCAATTTTGAGCCAACCCAGGAAATGGGATTAAGCAGAAAGAATCTAGATATTTTACAAAACTGGCTGGCCGCACGCTACAAACGACATACCCTACCTAATGCGCTTGTTGATCGATTGGGAGCAATTTTATCGTTTCTTAATGACAAGGGTAAAAGGAAGGCGCACTCCCTAATTGCGTACTGGATTGATTATGAGCCTTTCGGCGAAGAAATCCCCCCTGATCAGCCGTATGAATTTTGGATATACCTGGTTTATTCTATAGA
>JBEVXV010000030.1:0-3171 GCA_040505915.1 Sedimenticola sp.
CGCGATCCATCTATGAAATTGAGGGGGCTCAAGAAGTGGCCATTGAGTTCCGCAGTCTCTCCAAGACCGCCGGTTTTACCGGAACCCGCTGTGCTTACACGGTAGTGCCGAAAGCGTGCATGGCCTATACCGAGTCGGGAGAAAAAATCTCCGTGCATTCACTGTGGAACCGACGTCATACCACTAAATTCAACAGCGTATCCTATCCGGTACAACGTGCCGCCGAGGCGGTCTATAGTAGAGAGGGGCAGACTCAAGTTAGAGAGTTAATCTCCTACTATATGAATAATGCTACCTATATCCGGGAAAAGATGGAAGGATTAGGTTTTGACTGCATTGGCGGCGAAAACTCCCCCTATATATGGGTTGATGCACAATGCAGCTCCTGGGACTTCTTTGATAAACTGCTCAACAATGCTGGCGTTGTCTGCACTCCTGGTGCCGGTTTTGGCACCTGTGGTGAGGGTTATATCCGCATCAGTGCCTTCAATAGTTTTGAGAATGTTCAGGAAGCGATGGAGCGTATTGCCAAGGCGTTGTAAAATCCCCCTACTCTGATCCACAGGCCAAGATACGACAACAACCCTGCAATCTGTTGTAGGAGCGAACTTGTTCGCGATGAATACGCTCCAGAGCCTATCGCGAACAAGTTCGCTCCTACAAGTGCTGTTGTGGAGCAAGCGCCTGCTGCCAAGAGCAGTGTTTATCATTTAGCTGACTAGGTTCAGCCAGTTTTATATATTAGCCTGTTTAAGTAGGTAGTTAATAATGCCGATGACCAAAGATTTTGAAGACCGCCTCTCTCCAATTGTAGAGAGTATTGCCAAACATTATGGAACCCCTTTCCATATCTATGATGAGCAAGGCATGCGCGAAACGGGCAAGGCGATGATAGAGAAATTTTCAGGCATTGAAGGTTTCAGGGAGTACTTCGCTGTCAAAGCGAACCCAAATCCCCGCGTTATGGAGATCATGGCCTCAATGGGGTTTGGGTTTGACTGTAGTTCGGTGGCTGAGCTCCTACTTAGCCGGGGACTTGGTGCCCACGGTGAGTCGATCATGTTCACTTCCAACAACACCAGCCAGGAAGACTTTGATGCGGCAGCAGCTGATGGCGGCTGCGTACTCAATCTAGACGATATCTCTCTGGTGGATAAAGTACCTGAGATGCCAGAGCTGATCTGTTTTCGCTACAACCCTGGGCAGAGACGCACCGGTAACAGCATCATCGGTACACCAGTGGAGGCGAAGTATGGTGTTACCCATGATCAATTACCTGATGCGTATCGACAAGCTAAAGCACGAGGCGCCAAGCGTTTTGGCCTCCATACCATGCTGGCCTCCAATGAGCTCGATTACAGCTATATGGTAGAGACGGCGAGGACGCTGCTAGCGTTGGTGGAGTGGCTCTCGGATGAACTCGATATCACCTTCGAATTCATCAATATTGGCGGTGGTCTTGGCATCCCCTACCGGCCCGAAGGTGAAGCACTTGATATAGACTCCATGGCCAAGGAGATTACAGCGCTGTTTGACGATTTCAAAGTCCGCAACAGTTATGCTCCAAAGATGTATATGGAGAGTGGGCGCTACTTTGCCGGACCCTATGGCGCACTGATAACCACCGCCATCAACCGCAAGGAGATCTATCGCACCTATGTTGGAGTGGATGCCTGTATGTCTGCGCTGATGCGCCCAGGTATGTATGGTGCCTATCATCACATTACCGTACCGGGTAAAGAGGGGGGGGAGCAGGAGGTTGTCGATGTTGCTGGCTCGCTCTGCGAAAACAATGACAAGTTTGCCATCCAGCGTTCACTGCCAAAAATGGATGATGGTGATCTCCTCTGTATTCATGATACCGGTGCTCATGGTCATGCCATGGGGTTTAACTACAACGGCAAGGTGCGCCCCAAGGAGTTATTGCTACGGGAGGATGGAAGTGTTGAGTTGATTCGTCGTGAGGAGACACTCGATGACCTGTTCGCCACCCTTCAGTTTGAGGGTGACGTTATTATTCCTTGAACCGATGTAACTATTCAGCTGGGTATGGGGTCGGAGTCGATTGCGTCATAAAAAGGTACATTTTCCACCCATCTTGGCGCAATCGACTCCGACCCCTGGTGACACTTCCTTGAAGCCATTGGGAGTTATTCGCAACAGTAACTCAGACACAGCAAAAAAGGACAGGGCATGCAATTGACCGTGGTATTTTAAGTCTCATTAAGATGCTATCTTGCGCCTAGAGAATCCTATAATGCCTAGTAATGCTGAGCCAAAAAGCCATGCGGCAGCAGGGATGGGGACGGCTGAAAGATAGGCATGATTATCTGTTTCAAAAGCATTCGCAGAGGAAACAAAACTAACTTTATTGAAATACTCATCTGCATTGTCGGCCCATATATTCCAGTACGCCCCATTACTCTGGTTTCCATCAGCAGCAAGACTAGCTTGGGTAGCTAAAAAATCTCCTGTAAATGTCTCGAGAAGTACGTCATCACGCCGCAGCTCAATGGAGTTGTAACTGTCTGGAGATCCACCATAAAAGCCAAAATACTTATTCAGCGTGATTAGTGTCACGGTGCTAGGAGATATCTGGTCTTCTCCTGCACCTACTGTCAGGTAGTTTGATGTATCACCAGGGGGTGATGCCCATTGGCCACTTAAGTCTCCATTTACAACAAGACCACCTATATATCTATTCGGTAGGCTTAAGATTGCATTAAAGTCTATTACAGAGGCCCCTGCTACAGAAGTGCTTAGACCTTCACCTGGGACAGCTTGCCCTCCGACCGTGATTGTATACGCAGAGGCAGGTGTAGCTATAAGCATTGTCACTACAATACTGATAACTGGGGCACACTTTTTAAAACTAGCCATTGACATCACCGAAATAATAACGCTACACATTCGCAGCTAAGTCGAATGATAGTTGCCTTTGCGAAGGTGGGCATCCCCTAAATGGGGTATATTTTTTAATAGCGCCACACAAACTTACCACCCCATGGATTCGTATTGTGAGCCTCTCCCCTCTATTAGGTTAGATAAATATCTGATGATGGGGGGGGCAATAATGACAGAAACTGAACAACTCACCGGCTAAAGCCGGTGGGTTCGAGTTACGGACTGAAAGTCCGGATACGCGTCGACTGAACGACGCGTCTCATTGGA
>JBEVXV010000031.1:0-6387 GCA_040505915.1 Sedimenticola sp.
AGAATGCTATTGTGCATTTGGTACAAAATGTTCCCTTTTAAGGATGGCGGTACTATGAATTGCAGATGAGAACCGGTGTTGTCTTGCCTATAGAAATATCGATGTAAACACCCATGGTGCATGGTAAGCGACTTCCAGATACTCCAATAGTATCTAAGAGTAGGACTCCTGGAGACTACCTCTGAGTGTGAGGGACGTACACCAGTTTTCAGTGCATCTATAATGAATCTCAAGTCAGGATCGCTATATTGCATGGCCTGGAGCTTGGTCATATCTTGTTCAGACATCCATTGATTTATGGAAGTATCATCAACGGCATTACTACTAATAGTGGCCTGTTGGGTACATGTAGGGTCAGACATTGACCTGGTAGTCACTGCACGTACTGTGCTCGTATCCTCCGTCTGGTTAGCCGGTTCAAGAGACATACGTGTTTGTTCCTCCATGTCATTGGAGCGCTTGATGCATTTGGTGCATGGACCACATTTGAGAATTTCTAGGTTATCAACGTCCTGACATTGACAATTCCATGGATCTGGGCAGCGAGATAATGCATCGGCATTCCCGTGCTTTTTACCGGGCCGGTATTCAATGATGAAATCAAAGGAGGATAGAATCTCAATCCACCGGGCTATTCTACCTTTTGGTTCCTTCAACCGGAACAAAAATGTAAGCGCCTGGTGATCACTTCTAACCAGAAATTGTCTGCCTAGCAAGTACTGCCGATAATATTCCACAAAGTGTCGCACGGCTAAAAGCTCCTTATCCGTGATGCAATAATTGCGCTCTGCCTTATTCAACGTCCGACTCCCATAACTTACTGCGCGCTCTTGCCCATCCTGTACTTGGCTGAGAACTCCAGCTATTTGTGTGTCGCTAGCATCTGTATCGAGGATATAGAGACCATCATTTCGGGGATGGGCCATTACATCTGAGCCTATTAACTTCTCCTTTAGAGAATCAAATGCCTGTTGACATGCATTGGACCACACAAATGGTGCACCTTTAAGTGTCAGTTGTGTGAGCGGATGGACAAGATCACTAAAGCCCTTGATAAAGCGGCGGTAGTATGACCCAAGTCCGAGAATTTGTCTTACATGGGTTGGAGTGGTAGGAATTGGCCATTGTTGTACCTTTGTGACATTCTCCGAGTTTGGTAGTACCCCTTTAGCAGACACTTTGTGCCCAAGGAAATTTACCACAGTCTGCAACAACTGAGTTTTATCAGCACGAAGTTTCAGTCCAGCTTCACCGATTTTTCCTAATACCTCCTCTACTCGGTCCATGTGCTCATCGAAATTGGTGCCGAATACCAATATATCATCCAAATAAATTAGGCAGGTGTGCCACTGGAGTCCTCTCAGAGCGATCTCCATGAGTCTTTGGAAGGTAGCAGGACTATTTGTCATTCCCATTGGCATAGACAGGTATTCATAGAGTCCATATTTTGTGCAAAACGCAGTCTTCGGAATATCAGCTTCCTTTATTGGAATCTGGTGAAATCCCGAAGTAAGGTCAAAAGTTGAAAAGAAGCATGCACCAGCCACAGCGTCCAAGCAGTCGCTAATTCGAGGCAGCGGATATGCATCTTTTCTACTCATGGCATTGACCTTCCGGTAATCGACACATGGTCGTATCTTCCCTGACTTTTTGCGGACAAGACAAATAGGGCTGGCCCAAGGGGAAGTGCTCGGTCTAATGATGCCTTGCTTTGCCATTTCTTTTATTACGTTTTCCTCCTCTGAAGCAAAAGCAATAGGTACTCGTCTGGGTGCCTGCTTAATGGGCCCATGATCACCCACATCAATACAGTGTTCTATCAGATGTGTTAATCCCAAGTCATATTCATCCTTGGAAAATGAATCTTGAAAATTCATGAGTGTTTTGGCAATCCTAGCTTGTTCTTCCTCTGATCGGTTACTACATGCCGAGTCATATAGAGATTTCAGATGATCTGGCACATGTTGATGCTGCACACGTCTAATATGGGGTACCTGCCTATTTTCCCTTTCGCATTTATTTTCCATGGACATTATCACATGTGGCTCCCCCACTATGATTTCTGCTGTCCCCACTACAACATCTTGATTGATTGACACATCGGTCACACTTGGGTTCATTAGCCTAATCTGGTGAGTGACGTTCGCCTCCGCATCACACAAACTTGATGCCATTGCTACATTGTATCTTTCCTGGAAAGCAGACGACGGCTCAATTATTATGTTACTTCTGTCGACAACACTCCCCGTGTCTTTCCCATCGACAAATACATCAATAATAGCCTCCGATCGGCTTGGAATGATAAAATGATCAGCTGTGCGAACCTTTCTCACCGCTGGCAACCCACCTACTTGTATACATGGAATGGAAACGCCCATTATATGTAATATCCCTTTCCCATACATGTATTGAATATTTGCAGTACCACTAAGGAGCAGATCATGCCCTAGTAACCCTTCATCCTCAATGTCTGCCACAATCATCTCCCTGTTCATTTCGACCGAACCAAGCCGGAGACTGAAGTTGGCAGTACCATAGTGCCGCAAAGGTTTACCACTAGCGCCAGTCAGTCCTGTCGTTTTCAATAACGTAGGCCGCTGACTCTCTGGAATGGACTGGAATACAGTCTTTGAAATTACTGTTTTCGAAGCCCCAGTATCAATGGCGAAAACCACATTCGTTCCATTCACCTGAGCTTCTACATACATTCCCTCACTGCGTGTCATTCGGTGTATGGTGATAGGTATGGGTGTATCGCCAACTGCTGTGTCTGTGTATGATGTGGAGGGGTCATTTGTGTCATCGCCTGTGCCCGTAGGTCGCGTGACCTCTTGGTGGACCGAGTCGGGCTGTACCCCAGGATTGTGTGTGTTAGAAAGGCAACCACTGCCTTTCGGGTCTGGATTTGCAGTACTGGTAATCTCTTTATATGTTCTGTCTTGTTTTGGCACATTTTTTTCTATACATGTTTGGTCGTGAAATATATGTGCCATGGAGACGTCCTTTACTACACTCTGACTTCCGCTACAGTTTACCGTGGGTGTGTGGGTCACGACAGGGGTAGCTTGTACGGCAGTGTTTTCCCTCGAAACATCGCTAGATATGCTTGCTTCTGTGTGTTTGGTATGTTTGTGGGTATGTTTGGAATTCTTAGTTTCAACTAAATGAGAGATTTGTTCTATCATCGTTTCAAACTTGGCAACGTTTTGTGTCGGTGGTGTCATTTGGCCTGTATGACAATGGACCGTTCCTTGGCCGCTGGGACCGGCCCGTGCTAGTTTAAAGACAGATTGCGTGTGGATTGCGGCTCATGGCGATCTCTAGATCCCGACCTATACCTAATATTTGGCCTGTGGCTGCTTATGGACCCATTACCACCGCTTCCGGTATTGTTATTCATCCGTGGTGCCTGAGGTATGGGTGCATGCTGGTAAACCAGTTCTGGGCACTCCCGCTTGTAATGTCCAAAGCCTCTGCATTGAAAACATTGTATGTTGGCCATATCACGTACAGCGCTAACTACAGGTATATCTTTACCCTTGGCTGCCCGACTATTATTTCCAAAACAAGCCACAAATTGTTCCATGGCCTGTACTAGATTACTGCTGGCATTCGCCACTGATGGAGAAGGCTTGGTATCTAAGCCTGGTGACCCACTTGCATTCACGACCTGTCTAACAGAGTGTGGACTCCGTCTAAGCGGGGAACGCGTGTCACGTCCATGCGTTTCAAAACAGTCATCACTGTCATCACTATCATCAGAAAACGTGACTTTCCTAGAATGGTGATTAGTACGAGAGAGGGCATCGTACTCGTTGTGCTTCTCCGAACCACGCCCTTGTCTGGCCTCCATATAATGAATTACATGCCGTACGGCTTCCTCAATGGTGCTTGGTTCCTTGGACCATTCCACGGCGAACTGCAACTCTTGGTCACGCAGACCTGCCAAAAATCTATCCACTAAGGCCTGTTGCCTAATTTCTGGGTCCTTTCGTTCGTAAGCCCTGTCATATAAACGCTTGAGTTCAGAGGCGAAGTCCTCTACAGATTCCCTATATCGCTGAATGCGTTTGCCAAATTGTATTCGGTATGTTTTACGAGTTTCTTCAGTCAGAAATCTCGAATTTATTTCCCGCACCAGTCGCATATAGTTAAACCTGCAGTCATCGGAAATCTGGTCAAATACGAAATCCGCGGCAGATCCGTCCAGGTGCTGAACCAGTTCACTTAAACATCTGTTTTCGTCCCAGTGATGAATTTCGGCGACGGTGGTAAATCTCGTGTACCATACTTTCCAACTACTTCGGCCCTCTCCAGTGAATTTAGGGAGTTTTGTGTGCCCTGCGTTTGAAGTGGTTTGTCGTGTGTGGTCTACTATAGTTTCTATAGTTGGCAGCGATGCCACAGGTGCCTGTCGCGATAAAGTTAGGTCAATTGGTGTGTTTGTGTCAGACCGCATTTCTGTGTTCGACCGCCCTGCATTTGAAGACGATGTATGGTGGCCACTGGTGTGTACAATTAACGGGCTCTGTGTCAACGGGTCATCCCGATGGCTACTTTGCGAACGTGTTGTTGACCTGGATTGTGTGCTCCTGGGCCGGCTATCCATATGTGTGGTCGAACATGCTATACTCGATCTACTCTGTATGGGGGTGGATTGAGTTAATACATTGATCCCAAGATAAGCGGTACCAGAGTCTACGTGAGTTTGTGAATGACTGTGTACAGGGGACATAACTCTGTTTGGACCATGCTCATTCTCCCGTAACGGTTGTCTATCTTTCGACCACATCTCACTCATCAAATTTATGCTATCACGCATACATCCCATCTGTTGAGCCATATCACTCATTCCATTCCGAAGGATATCGGCATTCTGTTGCGAAAATCTCGACATGTGTGACAATGTCTCATTGGTTTTAAGCAATACATCACTCATCACCTGGTGGTTTTGTTGTGATCTATCATTACTTCCCTTCACGGCTTCCGCGAGATCCACTATAGAAGCTACGAAATTTCGCGTGACGTCTGACGAAAATACCATGTTAGCGGATTGCCCAATATTGTTCGGCGAGTGTGTTGTGGCAGCAGGTGCCCCTATATCGCCGCTGCGCATTTGAGTATCGACTCCGTCACTATTGCAAGTAATGTGCGTGTGTACCCCCGGGCCAAAGTTAGACGGCGTATTAGGCCTACATGTATGTGTGCTATGTGTAGGCAGGCCATTATCCAATGTCCTGTGTTGTCCCTCTACATCAAAGACCGGTGCGGAACTGTTAAAATTCCCACATTGCCCATCTAAGCCTGTAGCGATATGTATGCATGGAATGGTGTGCTCTAGAGGGGGGCAACTATCCATTGACGTGTCGCTATCATAACCAGTAACGCTTGAACGGGCTATCAGTGTCTGTTGCAACGGGTGGGTGAGTATGTCTGATTCAGACCCAGATGATAAGTCCGCCCCACTCATCTCCGCGTTTGCAATTTTCCCCGCGTTGTCAGCTTTTCGTGCGGTGCGGCGCTTCTGTTTACCCATTATTGTTATCAGCTGACTAGTGTATTGCGTATCGAGGCTATTTAGGGAAATTTATAGCAGTTATATTCCGCCGTTTATACGAGTTTACAACGTCTTTCTGACACCCGGCAGGCGTGGAAACGAATCGCTGGACCTTACGGTTGTAAGATCCCACTTCGATGTCACCAAATAATGTTACGGTCAAGCGGTCAAGGTCTTCCGGTGGCGCACGTACATTTGTCAGGATGACCCACCGACCTGTATCTGCACCGAGACACCCTCGTATATATCCGCGGCCCAGACTCCTAGAGGGTGGGGGGACGGAAACCCTAATTTAAGGGGACAACTCTAACGGCACTTAAACGTTTCAGTATATTTATTTATACATCAGACACATCAATGAAAATTATCTAAGTTCCTACTCAGAGTTGCTCCCTGGACCTTCAGCTAATAATGTCGTGGAACCCGCAGAAATACAGTCAAACAAGCCCCATTTAACTGTATTCGCTGCGGTAAATAATACACCCGTACCCTTTGATAGCCCCTTAACCCAAGGGAAGTAACTCAAGTTAGTCACGGCCGACCGACCCGCCAAATACGAAAATACTAACTCGAGTTACGTGAACACGGGGTGTTTTCTATAGCTCAGAATACTGAAGGTCCCGGAATCATATTTTCTCCGAGCTTATATACCCAGTTGACCAACCAGCAAGCAACTTTCGCTGATTTCAGCAACCAGCGGTGGCTGACTGCTGATTTCAGCAGTCCGCAGTCGCCGAGTGCTGATTTCAGCGAACGTTGCGCGCGACTCCCAGAGAAACGATACATTGCATAACTTGGAGTCACGCGCTCTGGCTAGTTACGCAACTGGA
>JBEVXV010000032.1:0-6309 GCA_040505915.1 Sedimenticola sp.
ATTTGTATCTCAAATACGTTTTGACATTTTTAAGAAAGATACTTTCCAAAATGAGACACTTTCCAAAATGAAAAAGAGTTATTGTGACATTTGAGTTAGTTTCCTGTAATTCTTAGTTAAGTCATTGGTGCTGATGCTGAACAAACCAGGGCCCGAGGTTATAAAACTTGTCTCAAAGCTCAAGACTCAGACTCAAGCATGTTGATTGGTTGATACTGAGCGTATGCTCAGGATCAACCAATCAGCTTGCTTGTGTCTGAGTCTGAGATTGATAAAAAGTTTTATGACCTCGGCCCAGGACAGAGTTAATCTCGAACGAGTCGCTCTGTAATTACTTGTGTGTGTAATTGTATGTGTATACTGAAGTCATATTGTTCACCAGTTCTTCACCAAGATTAGTACTTACTCCGGGTTAAACTCCTTTGATTTTCTTTTTAATTCCTCAGTCGTCTTCATATGCTCACTGGCTACAATACTTAATTTCCCGATAAACCCATCATACTACTGACGTTGTGTCCAAAGTCACGGTAAACCAATTTCATAACTTAATAATCACATGTTTGTGTCGTTTAGTTTATGTTTCCATACACCAATTGTCTTCATATTTCCCTGGTCGAAATAATTAATGTCCTGATAAACCAATGTCACTGTTAAAATCAGTTTACAACCTAATTGGTCTACCTAACTTTTTATTTGATTTATTTTGCCCAGGGTTAAGTGCACAAGGTGTGGTTGCTTTAAAAAATGAGGCTGTTTTTCCAGAATTCGCTTTCTTGGAAACTGTACACTGTCCAAGGATAATAGCTGTATTTGCTGGCCCATACTGTGCAAGTGTGGGATTGTCATTGAGTCCATTTCGAATACCCCTATGTTGACCAAATAGATTTTCAACTATGTCGGAATTAAGAAATCCAGGGTTTAAGCTGTTACCCCTACCTAAATGGAGCTTGCAGAGCGAAATAAACCCCACAACGGAACAGTTAATGTCATCTCGTGTTTCTCTTGTTATTAAATGTTTCTTTTGGCAATGTAAAGGGGAATTAATAATTTCACTTTCCCATGTATTAAAGAAATCTACTACATTCTGCAGCTTCGTTAATCTGGGGTCGTCTAATCTATATACTGGTCTATATGCATTACAAAACACGTCAGTTAAAACAACAGTAGCCTCCAATAATGCAATGGACGAGCTTAACCTTTCTGGGTCCTTCAAAGTAGCTTGATACATTTTCATAAGATATAGCATGTTTTTGTCAAGGACATCTGTAGCCAGTTTGTTCCTCATTTTAGACGCAGGTGTAATGTTAATATGCTCCTCTGTTAGTTTTCTGTGGATATGAAAACCATTTTGAAAATTGAAGTGAAAACATTCCGTCCAGTGGCCCCAGACAATTGGATGATTGTTCAGTAATAAATATCTACCAGCTGTGGTTTTATGGCTCATCCAACTCGACTCTATATTGTTCCTAATTCGTTTCAGTACATGCATAATGTCTTGACTAAGACACATTTTATGTTCTTTATAAAATACGTCTGGGTATATGAAATTATCATCTCTTGGAGAGTTCACGAACAACATGTTCCCAAAAGTTCTGTTTGGGGACGCCCCATCAGTCATCACATAATCCACCGTGAATCCGTTCTCGTCGAGAATGTCAACACACTTCCAAAATGTGTTATAAAGTTGGTGTGCTGTCGCAGGACATGAGCCAAAGTAGACAACCGGCCACCTGGATGTGAAAAGATAATTGACAATAAATTTATGCGCTTATTCCAAACGAGGCAATACTACTACAAACGCCAAACCAGCATGCGTGCAGATCTAGATGAATGGTCGTTCATATCAATCATAAGTGAAATTGTAATGGCGTATTTCTATCTTGTTCGGAATTATGTGATATATGAAGAAATGACAATTGCTAACGCGTTAGAGGCTGCACTTTCATTATATATTACTAACTACTTTAAGTTATATTAACCTATACATATGTCAGTGTCAGTATTATTTGGTAACTGTGGCACACCGTTTCATGAATAAGCCAAATATGTTGGCTTACAGCTATACTACAAAGATATTTGACCGATTTTAATCAGACGTTGCACGCTGTTTTGAATAACACTGCTAACGGTTGCATATGCTAATCATGTCACGCTGACATACTTTTCAACTAGCATTTATATCGACATAAAGCGGTAATGTTGGTGGTGGGGGAGCAAATGTAAGTCTGAACACAAGTCAACAAATTTACAATATCCTGATCTGGTGGCAGGTGCCTTGCCACACCAGTAAAATCACCACAATCCATTATAATATTTTTCATGAGAAGCAGGAGTTACTGTGCCACCGATTCCATCCAGGCACCCTACCACGAGTGGCATAGTGTTTAATGGCTCATCTGCACACATGAACATCTATATACATTCAGGGAAGTGGTTGTTTGTACGCCTACCTTTGAAGTGATCAATTTCTAGTTAGTTAACCTCTTATGAAGTAAAGATCGCATACTTTTTAAGTACATGTAGCTTTCCATTTTAAAGTAATAATCGCCCACTTTTGAATTAAAATGAGGTCTTTGTCGACTGTTTCTACCAAAGTGGAGACCAAAGTGGAGACCTCGTTTTACTTGAAAAGTGGATTACTCTTACTTCAAAAGTGGTGAGCTACTTGAAGAGTGGGCGATTTTTACTTCAGTGGGCATAACAGTTGTTGTAAAAAGTTAAAGGAATGGACTTACGGTCAAGTATCATAATTATGTGTACCAATAATAACACACTACAAATGCTATATTTTATCGAGATTTACATTTTATAAGCATCTGTCCATTTTTACATGGCCAGAAATTAGTCATTGTACTGCGTCATACGCAGCACACTACTTTTGTTATGTTAAATATATGTGTTATGTGTGATGTTTCAAACTGATGAATCGATTATAACCAAAAATGGTCTGCCCCTAGTATGTTAAAATTTACAACATCATTTGGTGGAACACACTTTCAGTTGTGAGACTGATATGCGGGTATTTCTATCATGGATATTAAATTGAATACAAACCTAAATCCTGTAAATCCATGGAATACAAATTGCAGCGCATGTGTTGCTAGTTGCAGCTTCTTTCGCCCATTACAAATTATATTTATATTGTTGTTTGTACTGTCCATATCAACAAATCCAACTAATTTCCAGCTGTCACCAGACTTTGTCAAAACTAGGTCATCTTGTATAGACATCTCGTCGATAACAATGCCACCGTGCTTTCCGAAATCTGAAATTTTCTGGCTAGTTGCCTCTTTTGACATCCATTTAATATTATCCTCATTAAATGAAGGCGTCTGTTTAACTGAATTTTTATAATATCTAAGCAATCGCTCTGATGGTAAAACGAGAATACCTGCTTCTGAGAGATCTCTGTAAGCTTTTGGCGACCGAAGATAAATCCCCAAGCATATACTTATAACATTGGGGTCCCACCTGCGTTGATGTTTATCTAAACCTTTTTTACAGTTTTCTAATTGTGATTCCAGCAATAATTTAAAGTTTTCAGGGGCACCATTCGAAATGATTCTGTTCAAAATGTCCTTCATGTCATTGTGGTCTTCTTCACACAAGTTAATTGTAGATGGAAATGTGCTACCTTCAGTATCTTTAGTTATGGTTTCACTTGATGAGTCCATGTCGTCTGATGGTTTTGTATTCTCTTTGTCTACCACCTCTTCATTACTATGCTTTGTTTTCTTAATGTTAATATCGTCCTCCATTTTGGCTCGCTTTCGGTTTTGTTTCACACAGTTAGTACAGGTATAACAACAATCACATTTAGAGTTCCAGTCCAATATGATTTTGCATGACTTTGATTTAATTTTGGATTTTAACTGCTTGTCTTGGAGAGAGGATACTTGCTGTCTAATAAAAACTACATTGTCATTGCCACTCGTCTCCACCCCATTACAGAGTCTCACCATAGCAATTAAGTGAACAATCCCATCAATGCATCTCTGATTTATTGGGAAACCATACCCTATACAAAAAGCATTTTCCCTCAAATGCAGGACTGTGTCATTTTGTGTGAATGTGACCGTGCAATGTTCTTGATTTCCATCAATAATTGTAGACAATGGCATTTGGAACTGAAGTACTGTTTCTGTGCACTTTACTTTTGTACACATATCCGACAAAACAATTTTTTGATCAGAAAGTTCACTCCTTTCAACAAGGTTTTTGTAGCAAACATAACGCTGTCCATCTTGGAATATAAAACACGAATGAAGTCCAAACAAACGTGGGATCATTTTGGAAATTGCATTTTTCGCAGGTGGTATGATGTTATTTTCCTTATGGAATGTACTACATCTCTCGTATATATCTTCGAGCCTCAGCATTCCGGTTTCACTGGAGCTTGCATAATTGACGCATAGCCTGAAAGATAAAATCAATACATCGTATAACATGACTGCGTAATTAATTTGTAATTCGGTGGCATTATTGTACTGTACTTTCTGAAAAATTTCTTATTTCTATTAGCTCCGTTATTTCTTCCCGCTCATTTGTGACGGCCGAACATTACTTTCTCTGGTGGTGCACATCTGTCTGATCCTGTATTTTCTCAAAAACTGCCTCAGAAATGTACCATAGCCATAGTCACACACAAATGTCACATTACGCACTACACAACGCAAAACAACACACAAATGTCGTAACGTCAGCTAATGATAGGCTAATAGAAAACACTTGTGACATTTTACAGACACTGCACTGCATATTGTAACTGTCAACTATATAGTTTCAAAATTGCATATGTACACCCACTCACACTGTTAGAGACAGTTGTCTCTAACAGTGTGTTTACGTGTACATGTATATATGCGAGTATTCATCCGATAAGGTTTTTTTCCAGAAACATAGCAAAAGAAATGGTAGCAGTCAAACGCAAAGTTGGTCTGACAGCAACGACAGGAATGGCCAGCACACAACTAGGCCCTGATGCCATCACTGTTCATCACTGGGCGGGGATATTAGATGGAAGGCACGGTCCTGAAACCCTCGCTGAATTATTTGATAACGATGACAATTTTGTGGCTGCAAGATCTAGAATCCAGGAGACAGAATGTCTGATAATTGACGAGATTAGCATGTTGTCGAAAAGAACGTTTGAACTAATAGAGTTCGTGTGTAGACATGTACGGCAAGAAGACAAGGCATTCGGGGGATTGCAGGTAATACATTCAGTATAATGTGACTGGGGCATGGTGCTTTAGTGAAGAAGCATTGCAAAATCAGCAACAAAGAGCATCGTGAAGACAAAATAAAATAATAAATGTTCCCCCTCCCGCTACCTACCCACCAACATAATGTCTGGGTCGCTGGATATGAAAAATATTTTAGTATTGCAAAATATGGAATAATTTGTATCCGTCTTATTGGCCTTTCACAACACAATATACCAGTATTATAATTTTACTCCTGATAATGCATACAATCTTTTCAAACAGAATTGGTACAAGCAGCATGTTATCGAAAAGTACACGAAAAGTATGGCGAGCGTACAGCGGTAGTCGCAGAGTATTTAACAAGTCACCAGGGTGCACTCCACGACTAGCGATGTACGGTCCCAAAGGAAAACCTAAAAATGCACAAGACAAATAGAACCAGATAAGAAAGCAACAAATACTTCATAGCACTCATTATATCACCCCAACCACACAAATCGCTGTCCATCTATTTGTGCGTCTGTCCGGTTGTCTAAACCAATGTCCAGTCTGTGAATATCTCGACTTATTTTTAGTCCTCTGTTGATGGAACTTGGTCAATAACTTTTTCCTATTGATAACAATGCTTTCCTGTATAATATAGGTATGTGCAATCAACCACGTGAGCGATGTACCTTTTATATAGCACTATACTTATATTGTTTATTTTATTATGCCTCCACAAATTTATTTTGGGGGCATAATAATTTACCCTTGTCCGTACGCACGTACGCACGTACGTCCGTACGTACGGACCACTTTGTGCGAGTAGGTCCGTTCCCCAGCCACTATAACACCTACAGCTACCAAACTTGCACACAATAATCATCTACTACTCTACATCACAAACCGACATATAACGTTTGACCTTCATATGACCTTGACCTACTTTCTCCGCTTAAATGAATTAGCCATTTCGGACCACTTTGTGCATTTAGTCCGTTCCTCGGCCACTATAGCACCTATGGCTACCAAACTTGCACACAATAATCAGCTATTGGTCTACATCACAAACTGACATGTAACGTATGACCTTGACCTACTTTCTCCGCTTAAATGACTT
>JBEVXV010000033.1:0-5516 GCA_040505915.1 Sedimenticola sp.
ATCATATGCATGGTCATGTTAAGCATTTATATAGTTTTCGTGTTCGTGGGAGAGTCCACTTTTGTGGGAGTAGTTTCGCAAGCGCCAACCGGATGTAATTACTCAACCGGAAATGCGGGTTGTTCGTTTGCCAGCTGGTCCCCGCCGCTGTTTGACGCGGACTTCAGCAGCGGGCCGGGAAGCGTGCTGTTACGGGATATAGATGGCGTCATACCGAGCGGCGTGAGTATACATTTAAATTTATAGTGAACTACATGTATACATATTGCCTCCCTCGCCAGCCCCACATTTCTCTCTCTCTCTCTCTCTCTCTCTTTCTCGGATAACATTCTGCCTATAGAAAATTGATGACGCCATACCATAGGGCGTGATTATGTCCATTAAGCAATATATTTCTGAAAAATCCTAACCCCACCTCTGTCTGTCGCCATATTGTTGTTGTTGTTGTATGTGGTTTCCTCCGTTAACTGTCGGAGCACCCCGGAGTTTTAGTCCGGGTAGGTTTCTTAGTTTTTCTTAAGTGGTGGTGGACTATAATATTTAGTTCTATCTGAAGTGTTTAAGTGGAGGTGGATTTTAATTCAACGCTGTACGTATTTACACTGTACAGTACATGGTATTTCAGTTGATGTTGTCGAATCAAATTTCACAAACGGACTATTATTTACACTATACGCAATATCGTGGTTATTAACGTCACACTTCTATAATGTCTTTCCGCGCCCGATGAAGGTTGTAGACCAGTATCCGGCTGCACTTCTCGATCTCGGCTCGCACCTCAGGATCTCTAAACAGGGAACTGAATATGATACTACCACTGTCTATGACACATTGAAGCAGCTTATCATCGTCGCTCAGTACTGCGTTAATGGTGCTAATGTCGCTAGAGCTTGCCCTGATAGCCTTTTCTAATCTGGGTAGGTATTGGGAACGGGTGGGAAGGAGGGACGTGCATTTCAGTATGAAGTGTTTCCTATCCTCGATTGATTGCCTACAGAGGGTGCAAGTTGGGGAGACTGAATGTTGATTAAATTTGTGTCTATTAGACTGTAATGTGTAGGTGCCAGTTAAAATTCGCGCCTTTACAGAAGCCTCGAGTACCGCTCTTGTATTTGACGGGATAGTGGCCCAGACTTGATGCGGTGACAGCGCCCCATTTTCATCAACATGTAGTAAGCGTAGCGATGATTTCTCAGGTAGCTCCAGGATGATATGGTCCTTCCAATGCTGGTTTATTTGACGTTGTACCAGACTCTTCCATCTTTGTTTAGTGGGGGGGTCAGCCATCAGGTCAAAAGCAGACGGTAGGTCGTACTTTTGGAGAAGTTGACGAATTTGTATAAACCAGCTGTGACTAGATGCGTCTTTCACGGCTAGTTGTCGTCTTGCAATCTCATGCTCTGCCGTGTCCTTCTGCCTGGTGATACTCCCAAAGAACGTCAGTTTCCGCATATCCACATGGAGGGAGATAGGTAGGGCTCCTAGTAGTACGTACGCAGCTATGTTCGCACATCTGTCTGGGAGTGATTGTATCTGTTTCAGGAACCGTACTTCAAATCTCTCCAGTAGTTTGACATCAGATGCAGTTAACTGTAGCGTCTCCAGTCCATAGATGACCTTTGGGAGGGCGAACGTTTTGTACATTTGGTATGAAATAATTGGGTTAATTCCCCTGCGTCCATGTAATCCAGCCCCCATCATGGCGTATAGAGCTCGGCGGCCTGTCTGTATGCGGTCTTCTATGTTTAGTTTGTACTTCTTCTCTCTGATTATTCCCAAATGTGTGGTAGATGTAGATTCTGTGACTGTGTTGCTACCGATAGACCATTCCTGCGGGACGGGCTGTGTTGGGGCACCGAAGATTACTACCTGACTTTTTGATGCGTTAATAGCGTTCCGGTCCTTGCAGGTGAATTGGTGTGCCAGATGTAGACCGATCTGTAAATCCACTGGGTCGGAAGCACACAGTGCTATATCATCTGCCACTGTCGGGGCTCCCACAAAGGTCGTGCCAATAGAAGCGCCGATGTCGTGTTGGATCAGTGTGTCCAGGATATCTTTGTTGAACTCTTTGAATAGGGTTGGAGATAACTTTGCTCCCTGCTTGATGCCCTGTGTAACCGGGAATGGTGCGCCCACCCTATCTAACCACTTGATTTTTGTATTAGACGTTGTTTGCATGTCCTTTATGAGCAGCCATAGGTCACTTCTGATCCCTACGTGAAACAGTTTCCTCAGCAATCCCTCGTGCCAAACAACGTCAAATGCTTTCTCAGCGTCAAGCGTGGCCACAGCCATTGGTATTCCCTTGTCCTTCGCCTCGTTAATGGCTTCCGTTACTAGCAGTGCGGCGTTGTTAGGGGAAGTTTTTGCAGTGAATCCTCGTTGCATCTTGCTTTGGGTAGGTCCGAGAATCTTTTCAATCGGTTTCTGTAATATACACTCCAGGATCTTACTTAGTATGGGAGTGATGGTTATCCCTCTGTAGTTCCCTGGGATGGTCTGGGTTTTGTTCTTCTTCGGGACTGGCGTCAGTATACCTGTCTTTAAGTTATCTGGGAGTTCGCATGACTGAATGACGTTGTTGATGATAGACGCTACCAGTTCGGATGTCGGACGCCCACCCCGTTTCAGGTGTTCAGCCATCAATCCTAGGTGGTCAGGGGCCTTGTTATTATTCAGCTTATTAATGACTATCTCCACTTCTTTCACATCAACCCTTGGGAGTGTTGCAGTGGCATTATGCGCCAATAAGTCTAAAACTGTGGCTTCGTCCTCCACCTGAGACTTGAAACTGGGGTCGAAGTGTTCTCTCGTTGCTGGTGTAGCCAACCGCTCGAAGTGGGTACTCCAGCCCTTTGTCACCTCTGCAGGGGTAGTCAATGTTATATCGTCAACTATCAATGTATCTGTAGATCTACTCGTCCCTTTTCTTTGTTTGTTCACTAATCTGTAGAAGATTCTCTGGTCATGCTCTGCTGCTTCCATCACCTGCGAATAGAGTTGCTGTCTGTTCTCTGCGCTAAGTCTGCGTTGGGCGCTTCGTAACAATCGCTTCTTTACCCTGCGGTCAGAATTGAGTGGGTGTGTAGGGTCTGTGGGACAGCCAGCTTCTTTCCATACCTTATGTACTGCTTTTGCTGCAATGCTTGCCTTCTGTATCTCGTCATTCCATGGCATTTTCCCCTTGGGTTTCCTATGTCTTATTTTCCGACCGGGAATGGCCATTGCAGCTGCTTTTGTTAGTACGCGACTCAGGTGTTCCACAGCTTGTGCAATCAGGAATTTACTTGTAGTGGGTTGACAGTGTTGTATCTGATCCATTAGGTCGGCTATACACATCTTGTATTTCTCGTTATCACATTTATCCCAACGTGGTTTTGCAAAACTTGTGTTGTTTTCCAGTTTCCTGTTCTCTGTTGAGTATAGGTTCCCACGTATCGTGGCTGTCACCACTGTGTGATCCGAGGTATTAGTGGCCTGGTGTGGCAGTATTTCTACGTCTTTAATAGTCTCGAGGTTATCTGTGAGTATATAGTCAATCTGAGCTAAACTTTTTCCATCATGGTGGAACAAAGTTGGCGATCTCGGGTAATCTACAGAAGTCTTCAAACTGTGGCTCGTCATGAAACTCAGCAAGGCACTATCGAAGCTATTTGGGATGTCCCTATATATGGAACTATTAAGATCTCCGGCTAATATGATCCTGTGCGAGTCTTGGTATTTGACGACTATCTCCTGAAGCTCATCGAGTGCCGCTCTATAATCAGTCAGGGAAGTGGATCTACCGCGACAGGGCATGTACACTGTGATCAGGCAAATACGTTGTTCGTTGTCTTTGATGCTAACTGCCAGAATGCGAGGGCCTCCGTCCGGGAGCTTCTCTATAGATTGGATGGATTTTTTCCACATAATTAGGATGCCGCCATATCCTCTCTTGCGTTCTTTAGGTGAAATTGGGTCATCCTCATCTACACTCTTGATACAGTAGTCATAGTCCGGGAAGGTATCTTCTATGTATTGTTGCTCGAACTGAAACAGCCAATGCTCCTGCATACACAATATATCCAACTGACCGGCGATGTCCTGTAAGTATATGATGTTTCCTCTAATATTCTGTATGTTTAATGTCCCTAATCTCCATATGTAAGTATTAATAGAGCTGTTACGTGGTTGGTCATTCCTTCCTTTGTTCATACAAATATGCGAATCTACAGATTGGTTGACAGCTCCTGTCCTGCGTTTTCTATGTTGCACGTCGGGGGTTTCGCCGGTGTCTACAAATGTGTTTCCTTCACGCCCATCTGGGCCTGCTCCTGGGATCCTATCTGACATGTTGTTGCATTCAGTGGTCTGAGTATGGTCGTGTGCGCCGGAGTCATTAATCGGAGTGCCTTTGCGTCCCGTGTATAGGTCTGGCATTGTATCCTGCTTGGGAATTGGGACATCACCTGTTTCTGCTCTCTTACTCGATATGATGTGCTGGTCTTTGGTAAGTCCGGTGGGTTGGGTATATGTACTAGCGGGGTAGTCGACTGTCTCTCTGCCAGTCTGGGTGACGATGATCGTGGTAATGTCTGAGGTATCCGGAACCTGGAAGGCATCCGAGGTGTTGAGAGGCTTGTTAGCGGCGTCGTGGGGCTGATAACATGCACTTGCGGTGGTAACGACACAGGTGTAGTCTGGCCTTGTATGACTGGCTCGTTTAGCCTCTTGTCTGGAGAGATGGTTATCACCTGGACTTCTGCTCTCTGTCGACAGTGTTGACTGTTCGTCGAATTGCCTGGTACCGACATCGGTGCTTGGTGCGCTCTGCGCTTGTGCGCTCTGCGCTTGTGCGCCGGTAAGTACGTTCTCGAAGCCATGGTTTGTTGTATCCCTATCGCTGGTTTGGCTGGAACATCGTTGCTCACATTCGCCATATGACACGACCCCGCTGCAGGGGGATTCGTAGTGGGGTTGTACGCCGGTAAGTGTATTCTTGATGACATGGCTCGTTGCATCCCCATCGCTGAAGCGGCTGGAACATTGTTGCTCACATTCGTCGTTTGATGCGACCCCGCTGCAGGGGGATTCACAGTGCGATTGTACGGTAGTAAGTATGTTCTCGAAGACGTGACTTGTTGTTGCATTCCCGTCGCAGGTGTGGCTAGAACATTGTTGCTCACATTCGTCAGATAATGCGACCCCGTTGCAGGGGGATTCACAGTGGGATTGTGCGCCGGTAGGTATGTTCTCGAAGACATGGCTTGTTGCCTTCCCATCGTTGTTGTGGCTGGAACACTGTTGCTCACATTCGCCATATGATGCGACCCCGCTGCAGGGGGATTCACAATGGGATTGTACGCCTGTAGGTATGTCCTCGAAGACATGGCTTGTTGCACTCCCAACGTTGTTGTGGCTGGAACATTGTTGCTCACATTCGCCATATGATGCGACCCCGCTGCAGGGGGATTCACAGTGGGATTGTACGCCGGTAGGTATGCACTCGAAGACATGGCTTGTTGTTGCACTCC
>JBEVXV010000034.1:0-2433 GCA_040505915.1 Sedimenticola sp.
GTGTGGGTCAATAATCCTAGTGGTCGAAACTGTCGAAAGTTCATTAGGCATAGACTCATGATCGCCACTAGTGTGTAAGGCACCCGCGTTAGTGTCTGGTATCACTATGGGCATACTTCGCGTTGTCCCAGCTGTAGATGGAATGTCTACATCGTGACCAGTACGCTCGGGTCGAGACTTGGGGACCAAGATAGTGTTGCTATGGTCAACTGGACGTATCATGTGATTTACATGCTGATGATGGGTAGCCACTGAGTGTCTGCTGGTGTGATCATCCGAAATCGCCACGGACACAGGAATGTGCCGTGCATGAGATGTGTACCCTGGAGGAGCCATTACATAATGCCTGTGCGATGGCGGCGGCGGTGGCGGGGGTGGGGGCGGGGGGGGGGGGGGCAGAATGTGATGAGCTGGAGGAAGGTACTGCTGTCCTACCGTGGCAGGAGCATATATATGTTGCTTACTATGGGTAAGGTACTGCACACCCATCTGCCCTGGCATAGGCGGCATGTACTGTGTAGGGGGATGAACAAAGCTTGGCGCTGGTGGGACACCATAGCCTACATGCGGACTGTATCTTACTGGCGGGTGTTGAGAGAACATAGGATGGTAGAATGCCTGTGGAGGCGATAATAGGGGAGGATTATTCAGTGGATGACTGAAGTGTGGCGCACTGTGTGCTGGTGGCACCGTAGCAGGATGACAGTGCTTGGAATTTAACATTGCTTGTGTGTGAAGAGATTGGCAGTGTAGGGCCAACTGTGTTTGTTGAGAATGGACAAGATACATATTCTGAGTCATTTGCGTTTCAATGGCACGTAGACGTGATTCATATATCAGCTGTTGGGCAGACTGGCAGCAACTATGTATGGTGTGGCTGTGTCCAATGGAGTTATTGGTGTCTATATGCACGCTCGCCGCTTGCGGGGGCTCAGGATCAGCCTTGTCCGGTATAGTGTTATCAGGGTTCCTGCTTTTGCTTGCCTTCATAGAAAGTTCAATAGTTGATTTCAGATGCTCGATTTCGCTTTCTAACTGGAGCACATATGCTTTGTCGGGTAGATCGCGTTTGGGTTTAGGTTTGGCCTGGCCCTTCCGCCCTTTTACGCTGGTCTGCTGGTTGTCAGTAACAAATAGTTCTGCGATGGGTTGATCGGATTGTAGAGGAGCTTGTAACGCTTCACTTATAGCCGTATTACATGATGTAGTTACAGGAATTGCCGTAGCATTAGAGGTTGCATAATTAGAGTCCATATGCAGCGGAGTACAGTCTTGATCTAATGTTTTTGGGATTGTATGTTCAGCATCATCACGCGGAGTGCATGAGTTAACTTTCATGATAGGTGAGCCTATATTGAGCGGTACAGACTCTATTTCAGCAAAGCACGGATCAGACGCAGGAGATAGACAGCTAACGTTGCCATGGTTACTTATATTGTCGGCTTGTTTCTCACTTGTGTTATTGGAGTTACATGTATATAGTAGGTTGTCGTTACAGATACTGCATATAAAGTCATTGTCGGCTAGTTCTGTGATAACAGTGCTGTTCACACGCACTCATTCAAAATGAAACCATTCTTCACATTCGCCGCACTCAATAGTGCCATTTTCTGCGGGTTTGCTACACAATGGGCACAGGTAAGTTTGGGCTGCCTCATCAAGTTGGCTATGCGTAGAATCAGTGGGTGGCTCATCACTGCTATCTGCCGGGGCCTCAATGGCGCGGATAGACTGAATATCAGCATGGGAGCGACTCATAATTGTTAATAAATCACTGTTCATTGTGCTAAGTGCTACGCTATTTGCCTTCATTTCATCACATAATTTTAAGTGGGAAAACGTCATCTACAAACTGGTCAACTCTGCTGCCATTTACCAGGATTTGCGAGGAAGTATGATAAAAGTTAATAATTTTTTTTTGCAATTTTCCCTTGGAACCGTCAAGTTTTTTATTAAAAACACGGACACATGTATCTACGGTAAGCCCCTGGGTCTCCACTGCGTCTTTGCTCTCAGCATGGTAGGTGGATCCATCCCGCCCTAGAATTTTACTAATACAGGCTTTGGCCATTTCAAATGCTGCAGTACTCAGTTCAATTACGAGGTTTTTCCCTGCTTTCATTTCACAACTCATATGTTGTTTCGAGCTACCAGCCTCTTTCTTATCCAATGCTTTACACTTATCTAGAGCATACAGTTTATGTGTCACCTCAGTATTGCGAACAATGCTCATCATGTTTATATCAGGAGTGCAGGACCGGTCCTTCGTAGCGCATAAGTTGCTAGTTGAGGCACTTCTTCGCGGCCGACTGCTGGCAAAGGGCGCGATTTCCTTAGACATTATTTATTGATAGTTCAATGCACCGTAAGCAAGGTCAAGGTTATACACATCCGGAACGAGGTAAGATTGAATAACAGTCTTAGTAGATATGT
>JBEVXV010000035.1:0-12923 GCA_040505915.1 Sedimenticola sp.
GTACTTTTAAAGGTGTCAATATGACATCCTCCCAGATATCGTACAGGGGACTTACACCCCATAAAATCATGCCCATGCCGGGCACACACAAGGCAAGTCACGCAGGACTTAAAAGACGCTTCGCGCTTTTAAGCCCGTGCTTGCGGCGTTAGCTGCAGAATGAGATTGTCGCACACCTGGAAGAAAGTTAACGTATATGTTAACCTGTTGTAATGAGAGAAATCCTATTTTAGCGGACGGAATCGGGATGTAGCCCTGTAGAAGAGTTCCTTGACTCTTTGGCAGGTAAGCAGGCTAAGAAGGTTGCCTGGGTTCTACAACTCATTGAGGATATGGATATTGTTCCTGCTCAGTATTTCAGGAAGCTAGTGAATACTGATGGTATATGGGAAGTCAGGATACAAGTTGGAGGAAACATATTCCGAATCCTTGGGTTTCTTGATGGTGACCACTTGATTGTCTTGAATCATGCTTTTCAAAAGAAAACTCAAAAGACGCCCAAGAAAGAAATCAAGCTGGCAGAAATCCGAAAGCAAGATTACCTCAAACAGGAGGCAGTCAAATGAGTGATCTGAAGAAATACATTAGTAAGAGAAAAGAGTGTGATGAAGAGTTCACCGAAGATTTTGACGAAGGCTATCAAGCATTCAAGATTGGTGTACTGCTGAAACAGGCAAGAGAGGCATCTGGTTTAACGCAGGCGGAAATAGCAGACAAACTTCACACAAAAAAGTCAGCTATTTCACGAATGGAAAACCATGCAGAGGATATACGGCTGTCAACTTTGGAGAAATTTGCTGCTGTGCTAGGTAGGAAGCTTGAAGTATCAATAAGGTAAAACAGCTAACCAGCACATCCAACTGACACCAAAAAGCGGTGCTCCTCGTTCCTCGTCGCGCCACTTATTGATGCAGTTGATGTGCGGCGTTACATTCAGGAAGAACAATGGAAGTAGAATTTACATACGAAAAGGAGGACTGGTCAAGGTTCCAAGGATTTCTTGAAAAGGATATACCAAAAAGAATAAAAACGCCCTGGGACAATACTATTGTTAGTATAGTGCTTTGGGCAGTGATTGGTGCAGTAGCAATGTTTGTGTTTCGGCACTTCGAAAGATTTCATTGGCCAACAGCAGGTTACGTTACAGCTTTTGCAACAGTTCTTTTCGCATTGTTTATCAGGTATATGTATAGAATTAAAAATGCTTTTGCACCTTCAGAGTCAGGGTGTTTTATCGGTACCCATAAATTTACTATTACCGAGTCTGGCATTGAATCGAAAGGTAGAGGCTACTATGGGTTTCATGCTTGGTCAGTTGTGAAAGAAATTGTTCGGGATAATGGCCTGATAATACTTTTTACTGACACAGCAAATGCGTTCATATTTCCTGAACATAAAATAGATAACCCAGATGGTTTATATAATTACGTCAAAGAATGTAACAAGCAGCTCAGCTCGGACTCCGGCGCTGATGCGCCTCCGCTGGCTAGCTGAGCAAAGACCAGGACACCCATCACTTAACACAGCAAAGATGATGGCTGTCCTTTTTTCAATGCCAACGCATTCAGCCACGCGCTTTTGAAAAAGTCTATGCAGTGTTTGATCGCGATGATCATGATACCTACTTTAGATAACCCCGGGTTTCGCAAGCTCAACCCAGGCTACAACTGAAGAACTTTTTTGTTCATTCGTGTCTATTTCCGGCAAATTGTTTACCTTCATAAAAAAGGGAGTCGGTAGATACCGACTCCCTTTCATAACAGTCCCGTCTATCAATTTTGGGATTTGAAAAACGGCAGACCAGGTTCAGCGGTCTGCCATAGTTTCAGACAGTTCAGGCCGTTTTGTTCCTCTGGCTGCGCACCAACATCAAACCCGCGAGGAAGAACAGCAGGGCGATACCGGCAGGCATACCGTAGACCTTGGCTATATCGAGTTCCTGCGGCAACACCAGCCAGTACCAGGTACTGAGGGTGTGCTTGGAACCCGACTCGCCATTGCTGCCATCCCAGTTGGCGAAGGAGATCGGCATAAACGTCCCTTCGTTGAAATTAATGTCACCGTCGTTACCCTGGCGTGGGCGTTTCATCAGCACCTGCCAGCGGCCATCCTTCCACTCACCAGACGCTTCCAGACTCTTGTCATTCTCGCGCATCGTCAGCTTCTTGTCGGGGCCGGAGCCTTCAAGCAGCATGGCTGCTGCATCACGCTTGGGCTCAACACTACCGGCGTTCCAGTACCAGATGGTGGTTTTGCGTTTGGCGTCACCGTGACGATAGAGCGGTTTCTCCGCTGCAGGTGAGGAGGCGTAACCGTTCTCTTTCGGGAATTGGATGGCGAAGGCGTCGGGGTGCATCTCCAGGTTCTCATCCATCAGATCGCTAAAGTACTCATCACCCGGACGACTCTCGGTACGATCACCCACTTCCATAAGGAAGGCGATCTCCTTTTCGTTATAGAGGGCGCGTACCGTCACCGCATCACTCAAGGGAGTAAACAGGCGCTCATCCTTGATGATGTTGGGTACCAACTGCAGGGTCACTGGCTTGGCCTGGTTCCAAAGCTCATCATCCAGGGATGTGGGCAGAGAGCCCTCCACCTTCAGACCGGTGACCACACCACCCTCTCCCGGAGGGGTGTCGCTGTCACGCAGGCTATAGACGAAGTTGGCGATATGCCAACGATCCTCAAGACTGACCGGATCCTTGTTACCCTCCTCAACTGCACGGTGGGCTGGCATGGGCGTACCGAGGATACCGATGGAGAGGCGGGTGTAGATGTTCTTGATGGTCGCGTCACGTTCACCCTCGCCGGTCAGGCGGGACTGAGAGGCGCGCCAGCTCCAGGGCTTGGTGAGATCTCGGGGCCAGATACGGTTACCCCAGTCATCTTCCAGTTTCTTGCCGGAGACAATATTGCCGCGACCCGCTTCACCGTGACACTCCTTACAGGACTTGAGAAAGGCGTCACGACCCTTGGTCACCGACTCTTCCGAATAGGCCACCTGGCCATCCAGTGGCTCCACATCTGTAATCACGCGGAAGTCGGTTTTGGTGTAGAAGCCATCATCATCGAAGGCCTCTTCATCGTCATCTGCATCTTCCGGTGGCCACGCCTGGGTGATATCGAAACCTTTAACCACAGGAACCAGGCTCTTGATCTGATCATCCGTCAGCAGGCTCGCCCACCCTGGCATAGCGGTGCCGGTGAGTCCATGCTTGATGGTGTTGAAGAGATCCTCATCACGGGGCAATTCGGTGCCCGGTGAGGTCTTGTACTTAAACAGCGCCAGACTAAAGTCACGGGGTTTGGGATACATCCGCTCTGCGGCGATACCGTCACCCGCGCCCTGCTCGCCATGACACACCTCACAGCGGAACGTGTAGAGATCCTTACCCTTCATGCCAGCACGTTTTGCCAGCACCTCATCCTTGATGCCGGTAACGGCCCTGGAGACTTCCGAATCCCAGATACGTGGTACCTGACCGTTGTAATCAAAGATAAAGGTGATGACATTCCAGACATCACTCTCTTCAAGCATCTCATGCCATACCGGCATAGCGGAGTTCCAGGGGGTACCCTCTTTAGGCAACCCGGGGCCACCAGTGGTGATACGCCAGAAGAGGAACGACTCCTGCAACTGGGGAATGATGGTAGGATCCTGGAAATTGATCGGCATGGGATTGAAGCCGGTGGCATAAGGCCCCTGGCCGTCGAGCAGATCGCCATGACAGTAGAAGCAGTTCTCGTAGTAAACGTCACGTCCGGCGGCTACCGCCTCGGTGTATTTTTCCCAGCCGGCATCCTTATCTGATTTCAGCGTGGCGAGAATATCCTCTCTTATCGGATTCTCCAGCTTAGCCAGGTCGTAGCTCTTGCCAAAGGCCTTGACCGATGCTGGCGGCGCCGGATGCACCTGACGCAGTTCTACCGGCGCATCATTGGACGGCTTAACCATTCCATAGGTGGTGTAACCGACAATGGCTGGAATAATCAGCAGGAAGGCCCAGCGTACAACGCCCTTGTTATCATCACGCAGCATCGAGAGTATCGGTGCCTTAAACTCCGCCCAGCTCTTGTCATCAAAGGCGAAATAGAGCAGTACACCGATGATCGTGATGATCATGTACTGTACAAGCAGGGTCGTGGGCATCAATGGTCGGAACAGAGCCCAATCGCCCCAAGGTAATTTGTTGTCTAGAATAAGGTAAGCGACAATAAGAACCAATATCGCCGACCAGAATGCGGGTATCTTGAATTTCATTATTTTTTCTCCGCCAGCAGGTCAACGATCATCTGCAACTCTTTTACCGTCATCTTCCCGGCGAAGTCCGCTGGCATGATCGGCGGGAAACCTTCAGCGATGACAGCATTGGGGTCGATGATGCTCTGCCGGAGCTCCTCAACACTCAGGCGCCCCCCCACATCCACCAGACCGGGACCCACTAGAGAGTCATTGGTCTCCATTGAGTGACAGGCTGTGCAGGTGTATTTCCCCAGTGCCTCTTCACCGGTGGTGGCGGGTGCAGGGGCAGTGCCACCCCCTCCGACGGGTGCCGCTGCAGCCACTTCTGCAGCCGCCTCAGGTGATGGCAGTGAGACCGTCACCTCATTGCCATCCTTTGACTGCAGGTAGGCGATGATGGCATCGATCTCCATGGCGGAGAGCTGAATTGGCGCCTTGTCGACTGCAGGCATGGGGGATTCGGAGTCGTTACTCCCCTTCTTACCCCAGCCACTGACCACATAGGCGCTGGGATCGACCATCGACTCCAGAATATAGCCGACGGCATCTTTTGAGCTGCCCTTGTATCGCTCATCTGCCAGGCGCTCAGATGCCTTGGCCACCATATCGAACCCCTGAATATCGGGTGCCCGGCCCAGAGGGGCCGGTTTGTGACAGAGAGTACAGGTGCCCTTGTTATTGAACAGATCCTCACCCAATGCGACAAAGTCATCCATGGTGAGGGAACTCAGATCCACCTTACTCTCCTGTGGTGCTTCGCCCTCCACCTGGGGAAGCAGATTGGCCACCAGTGTAAAGAGCAGGGTCAGCCCCAGGCTGAAACCCATGGTCTTGCCCAACACGCCCATCCCGGACTTCTCATTAACATCCGTCATGCTGCGCCCCCCTTTGCTGCGGCCACCGGTTTTGGCTGTTTTGTTGCACTCAGGTTGGCTACCCAGAACATGAACAGCACACACAGGAGGAACAGTACGGTGACAAGAGTGATCATATTACCGGCGTAACCGATGGTTGGAATATAGTTATCCGGCGAGGTGTCCTTCATGACGGTGTAGACATGCCAGTGGGTCTTTACCGAGGAGCGGACATAACCCATCAACCCCATCAGCCAGGTGAAGGCGATAGGCAGGGCGAACAGTGCGTACTGTGAACGGTCTGGAATTCTGCCCCAGTGTGAAGGTAGTATCTTCGCCTTCTTGAACATCAGCGTATCGATAATGATACCGGCGATAATCACCACCAGAGTGGTACCCACCTGCATTACCGACGAACCCACCTTGTAGACAGTATTGGTGAAGTAGCCGTAGTAGACACCGGCAAAGATGATATTGACCATGGCGACAATATAGATCGCCACCAGCAGGGCATTACCCATGGGCGCCCAACTCACTGTCGCCACCTTGTCGGAGCGCCGGTAGAGCTGGAACGAGAGGAAGGTCACAATCAGCATCAGGTTCACCGCGATATTCTTCGCTGGCATGATGCCCAGCGGGCCGAGAATATGGTGATGACTGCCACCCAGCGCCGCAATCTCTGAAGCCGACAGCATGATGGTGTGAGGGGTTACCCAGATAAGGAAACAGACCACCAGTATCAGGGCGATATACTTGATCAACCACTTGTAGCGTACCGACCCCTCAGTACGGGACATGCCCGACCAGAGGTAGAAGTTACCCGCTAGCAGGATGGTACCGATCAACACCGCCTGAACGATAAACAACCAGGCGAGAATACCGCCCATAGCAGTGATACCCATCTGCTGGGAGTAGGCGTAGATCTCGGCCATTAGCCAGTAACCTGCAAAGGGCAGCGGCAGGAAGGCGAGAATGGCGATAAAGTTGGAGGTGTAGCCCATCCAGTCATAATGTGCCCGCTTGACCGGATCACGGCTGCTGAGGAACTTGAATGCCGCATAGGCACCCACCACCGCGCCACCGAAACCGATATTGGCGATAAAGCGATGAAGGTTGATCGGATTCCACAGAGGCCCCTTCATCACCTCCCAGATAGTGCCGATCACCGCACCCACCTCATTAACGCCCGAGGGGGCCATCATAAAGGTGGCCCAGGAGTTGGCGAGTACCATGATGGTCATACCGGCGCCATTGAGCAGCAGGCCAAGCGTAAGATGGAGCCACTTTTTGTTGCCGTAGCGAAAGGCATCCCAGCCGTAGTAATAGGTGTAGAGGAAGAAGCTCTCAAGAAAGAAGAGACTGGCATAAACCAGCCACTGGGCGCCGAAGACATGCATCATATAACCCATAAAGTCGGGATAGAGCACGAATAGCGCCAGGGCCAGGGAGCCACCAAAAATCGCTGTGATAGAGAAGCCGACGAGACTGATCTTCATGAACTCATGAGCCATGTCGTCGTAACGTTCATCCTTGGTGATCATCCCCGTCAATTCGATCACCAGAACGAAGAGGGGCACCGCCAGTACCAGTGCGCCGAAAAAGAGGTGCATCTGGGCAAGAATCCAGACGATTGCGCGGCTGCTTATACCAACGTTGGGGTAGTCCTTGCGACTGGGCGTAGGTGCCACAATCACTTCAGCTTCTTCGGCTTCAGTGGTATCCGAAGATCCCTCCTCAACAAGCGCCTCCCCTGCAGCATGAGCACTCCCGATAGGGGAGAAAAACCGCTCCATAGTGTCGCTGGCACTCATACCACTGGATGCCTGTGCCACAGAGAAACCTGTTGCACTCATCAACAGGGTCACTAGCAGTAGCACTCCCAACCGCCTGAACAGAGGGAAGAGACTGGAGGCGCTCTTTCTATTTTTTAGTAATGGCATATTCACAATCCTCCGACTAACCGGCCGGGGTCAAATCAAGATTCAGTGGCAAGCCCTGGATACTCATAATGAAATGATCCAGACCATAAAAAAGGGCGGCGGCAACGACGAAGGCAACAGCAAAAGCCGCCAACGTACCCATCACACCTATACTGTTTTGCTCTTCCATCGGACCTCCTCCACTAACCGTGATGTACTACAACACCGCCCGAATAGATTACGAGCCAGTAGAAAAAAACGAGTATCGCCACAAGGGTGCCGAAAAATAGCTTTGGCCCCCAGGAGGTGGCCCCTTTCACCGTCTGCTCAGCCTCATTCTCTTTTGATGTTTGGGTCATATTTCACTCCTGATGGCAAGGTGAATAGTATTGGTCTTAATATTCTGTAACTATTTAGAGTACGGGGTCGGAGTCGATTGCCCACATGAATGTGGGCAATCGACTCCGACCCCTGAGAAAGTACATAAACAGGTACCGCTGAATAGTTACAATGGTTCAAGCTACTCATTCGGAAACACCATTTTGGACGCAAAGATCGCAAAGGGAAGCAGAGCACACATAGATTGTGCTGTTGGAAATCAGCGCTTTTCTCTGCGTCCCGCTTTATTTGTTTCCGAGTAGAGACGACTTAATCGATCCCTGCATTTCTGCAATTACCAGGCCAGAAATAGGAGTTATTCCTGAGCACGCCCAGAATTCATCCCATATTTTTCGCCCGACCGAGCTAATCCCTTGTGCCACCATGAAAATCATGTCGGCGTCACTGATCACTGCGAGTGATGCACGGCTCATAGCAAATCTCACTGAAACTGTTTTTTGATCATTACCATGAACAAACCATTCAGCACAGGGGGTCTTTGATGCTTGCTTTTGTTCAATGCCCTCACGATGGAATCACCTACCTACTTAACCAGAATTTAATCAGCTAGGCACTTTGTCATTGAACTATCTGTTCACTCGAAATTGGACGCAGCACTAAATATATGAACAATTCATTCCATATATTTCAAGACTGATCCACCAAACCTCCCTGAAACCGTTGCTTGCCAAGTTGGTACAGATCGTGCAATCGCCTATAGACTTCTATTTATGCTTTCTGGTGATTGAAAATCCATGACAACACAGATGCAGGCCGTGAATACCCTTGTTGAACTGCTCAGTACAGGAGATGAGGTAGATCGATGCTACTCCTCCAAAGCACTGGGTGCATTAAAAGCATGGAGTGCTGTAGATCACCTGATAAAGTGTCTCCGGGATGAGGATATCGATGTCTGCATAGATGCTGCAGAAGCGTTGGGAAGGATAGGTGACCCGAAGGCCGTTCCGGCTCTGATTGAGTCCCTCGCCAATGATGACAGCGGTGAAATCTGCACGGCTATAGTGGCATCACTAAGAAAGATTGGTGGAAGTAATGTCGCTGAAGCACTACGAAAAGCGGCCACTGAGCGGCCAGAAAATATCGAGTGGGACGATGATTGGGATAGATGGTGGGATGTTCAGCTTGAGGCGGTCAAGGCACTGGGAGATTTTGGTGAGGAAGAGGCTGTTGATGCGCTGACCCAAATTATCAATGATGAAACCATGCAGGATATTGAGAGCGATATTCTGAAGTCGCTGTCGAAAATCCCCGGGAGAGGCATCGAAGTGCTTATTGAGCGGCTTCAGAACCAGGAGTCACTGCCTCAAACCCGCCGAAGAGCGGCAAAAGTCCTTGGGTCAATAGATAATTCAGAGGCCACCCTCGCTTTGGGGCGGGCACTCAAAGACAAAGCCCGGGATGTACGGGCAGAGGCGATAATCGCCCTGGGCAACTGTGGCGCAACAAAATATCTCAGCGCACTGACACTGATGCTTCGTGATCCTGACGAAGTGGTGAGAGATGCCGCTCTCAAAGCCTGCCTTCAGCTCACCACGGGGTCAACAGTTGACAGCACACTCCAGGATGAGTTGATGTTGATGATGGACGATCCCAGCAGTCAGGTAAAACTGACGCTCTACAACGCACTCCAGGATACTGAGGCAGCACTCCTGCTGAGTGAGGATGCCATCGAGAAAATTGCCGTCAGCTGCAACGATAAAAGTGCGGAGACGGCATCTGCTGCATGTCGACTGCTGGGTAAGATCGGCGCCACTGAAAAGATGTCGACACTCCTTAACCTGCTGGCTGACAGTGCCGGGCACACGATGGTCAGACGTGAGGCGACACTGACCCTGGGTAAGCTCGGAGTAATCAACAGAGAATCCATCACCTCCCTCGGCTGGGCTGTGGCCGATAAGGAGCAGGCGGTTCGTCTCGCAGCACTCACCGCGCTAATGGAGCTGGAGCAGCAGGGCAAAGAGGATCCCACCGAGGATGAAGAGGAGGAGATACAGCGCCCCCTCGACATCATTATTGCCGCAGTCAAAGGTGATATTGCACCGGCTTTGGAAAAGCTGAAGAGCGAGGAGGAGAGTGTCTCTGAGGGTGATAGCGATACCCTGACTGATGCCACCCCAATTGATGCCACCTCATCTGAAGCTGATGCCACTCCCTCAGACCAGGCTGACTCGCAGAAGATCGACCCTGATGCTCCTGAGGAGATCTCCGGCAGGATTAATGTCGCTCCTGACGAACCCTTCTCAGAGAAGGTGGCAAGCACCATTGTCCTACCCGAATCACCTGCACGCATTGTTGAGGAGGGCGAAGTAAGAACCGCCATGTCCACCCTTGATGCCATCGCCATGGACAACGTTGAAGCAACCCTCGGCCTGAGCAACATTGCCCAGCAAGAGCCTGAGCACGATGAAGAGACCACGGAATACCTCGAAGTGGTTGAGAACAACAAAGAGGAGATGAAGCGCATTCGTCACAGAAAGCGGATCTCACCCGAACAGGATGTGCGACGTTTAGGAGCCAAAGTTCTTTCAGAAAGCGAAGACAGAGAGGCTGTCGAGACGCTGATTCAGGCGCTTAATGATGACGACGAGATTCTGCGCCAGGAAGCAGCGGCGGCGATAGGTGAAATTGGTAGAAAACGGCTCGATATGCCGGAACTTATGGACGCCGTCGGCACTCTCATTACACAACTGACTGTTGGCGGTGTCGAGCAGCGGGGGATCTGTGCCCGTGCACTTTCCCATCTGGGCAATCGCGCTGCAGTACCCCCCCTTATTGAAGCATTGGCGGACCGCGAGACAACCGTCCGCATCCTTGCCATCGAGGCACTGACAAACCTGATCAACAACGGCCGTAATCCAAGCGAAGCGGATCACATGGTGATAGCGGATATCCCCAACACCGGCATTGCTGAAAAGATTGCCGAATGTCTGAAAGATGAGGACGGCGGTATACGGGTCGCTGCAGCCAAGGCACTGGCTGAATCACTGCCCAACCTGACCGATGAGACATTTGTCGGCGGACTGCCGACAGCGATTATTGACAGCGTAAGCAGGGGTGGGGGCGAAGAGGCCCGCACCATAGGTAAGGTACTTCTGGCATTCGACCGCCAAAGCACCACTAAAATCCTGCTGGCATCTCTTGGTCAGGCGGAAGACAGTGTTAAACGCAGCATCTATATCGAGATGCTGGAAGAACTTTTACAACCACACCAGGATCAGCCGCAGCAGGCTGCCTGACCCTGCAATCAACCCCATTGACCTATCAACAGGAGTCTTAGCATGAGAAAAATGCTCGTATCCCTCACCATAGCCGGCCTCTGTGCCCTGCCCCTGGTCGGCCAGGCAGCAGCCTACAAAGAAGTGGCCGTCAGCGACGGTGGCACCATTACCGGTAAGGTCTCCTTCGCCGGTAAAGACCGTGCGCCCAACACTTACAAAATCAGCAAGGACAATGCGGTCTGTGGCACCGGTAAACGCGAGATCGACTACGTCCGCGTCGTCAACGGCAACCTGATGGACACCGTGGTCTACCTGGAGAAGGTCAAATCCGGCAAGGCATTTCCTGCGGATGTTGCTGACGGAACGATTGAACAGGAGGGGTGTGAGTTCAAACCCTTTATGCAGATCATGCGCAACAAAAGCAATATGGCTGCAATCAATAAGGATCCTATCCTGCACAATATACACACCTATGAGCTGATCCGTGGCGATGCCAAAGGCCCGAAAAAGACCCTGGCCAATATCAGCCAGCCTGAGCCCGGCACCGTCAACTCAAAAATCAAAATGAAGAGAGGACCCGCCATCAAAGTCGAGTGTGATGCCCACGACTTTATGCACGGCTTTGTCTTTGTCGCCAAAAACCCCTACTTCGCCAAAGTGGCTGACGATGGTACCTACACCATCGACAACGTGCCTGCAGGCAGCTACAAGATCAAGGCTTGGCACGGTTTTCTGAAAAACCAGAAGGGTAAGGTCAAAGTAACCGCCGGTGGCAGTGCCACTGCAGACTTCACCTTCAAGTAAGCAGATGGGATAGAGACCATGACCGAAGATAAACCACAACGACGTTTTACCTTGATGGACTACATGGCTTTTGTCGGCGGTGCCATCAACTTCATCGTCGTCATCTATATCATCGGTTACTGGTTTCTCTCTAATTAGTATCTGTCTGAAAAAAGCAGGACGCAGAGAAAAGCCTTAATTTTAAGTAACTATTCAGTACATCCGCTTCACACTGCGCTGAGTACTCATTGTCAGGCAATTGCGGAAGGAATATCTTTGGCATGGATGCCAAAGTAAGCTTCATGGATGAATTTATGCGATTCCTGGAGCAATTGCCTGATAATGAGTACGGTGTTCAGTGTTGCACTGAATAGTTACAATTTTAAATAGCTGACCTCTGCGGCCAGTCGGTACTGTTTTCGGACGGTGACTAATTAAGATCTAAAGACTCAGGGATTTGTGGTTAATACATCCATCAACCTGGGAGTTTGTCCGAGAATAGGACAGGCTCCCAGGGCCTATATTTTTTCCCCTAAGCCTCAGGCCTTATCTATGCCCAGCCAAGCCAAAATCCCCCCCCAGGAACTTGACCCACTGCCGAGTTATAAGTCAATTCTCCTGGCCGTGGACTCATCCGACCACTCCAACCGGGGAATCCTGGAGGCTGTCTCTCTATCAAACCACTACGGTAGCCAACTGACCGCAGCCCATGTCTATGCGGCAAAACTGCATGACCTGCGCTTTCGTCAGATGGAAGGAGGCCTGCCCGAGCAGTTCCGCGAAGAGCAGGAGCTGGAACGGCAGCGTGACGTACACGACGACCTGATCACCAAGGGACTCTCGATTATCACCGACTCCTATCTGGACCAGGTGGAGAGAAAAGCTAAAAACGAAAAAATTGAATTACGCCGCCGCTCCCTGGAAGGGAAGAACTACCGTGAGCTGGTCAACGAGACCAACAACGGCGAATACGATCTTCTAGTGATGGGTGCCCTTGGCTTGGGCGCCATCAAATCAAGCCGACTGGGCACCGTCTGCCAACGTGTCGCACGGCGCAGTAAAATCGATACGCTCATTATCAAAGAGCCGACACGCAGCATCAGTGACGGTCCTATCGTCGTCGCCATCGACGGTTCCACCAAGGCCTATGGCGGCCTGCTTACCGCCTTCTCTCTGGCAAAAACCTGGGGTGTTGAGATCAAGGTGATCTCCGCATTCGATCCCTACTACCACTATGTTGCCTTCAACCGCATCGCCGGTGTGCTGTCGGAAGAGGCGGGTGAGGTGTTCAAATTCAAGGAGCAGGAGAAGCTCCACGAGGAGATCATCGACTCCGGTCTGGCGAAGATTTACCAGGGCCACCTCTCTGTGGCCCAGTCCATTGCACAAGATTACGGCATGGAGATTGAGACCGTATTGCTCGACGGCAAACCCCACGATGTGATCGCCCGCTACCTCAGTGAGGTCAATCCCTCACTGCTGATCCTCGGCACCACCGGTATAC
>JBEVXV010000035.1:13023-16577 GCA_040505915.1 Sedimenticola sp.
GTATTGCTCGACGGCAAACCCCACGATGTGATCGCCCGCTACCTCAGTGAGGTCAATCCCTCACTGCTGATCCTCGGCACCACCGGTATACACGCCGATGCCGACCTGGATATCGGTGGTAACACCGAGCAGCTGCTCAGTGATGTCAGCTGCTCGGTGTTGCTGAGCCAACACGAACACCGCCCCCAGGTGGATCGACTGGCCTCAGTCAGCACATCCTGGACTACCGAGGCGGAAACACGCATGGAGCGAGTCCCCTCCTTCGTCCGCTCTATGGCAAAGATGGCGATTCTGCGCTATGCCCAGGAGCACGGCCACACCGTCATCACCGAGAGCATTGTTGACGAAGCCACCGCCCAGCTGATGCCGGGTCACGCCGAAGAGGCGATGGGAGAGATCGTCGGTGCCTACGAGCGTGGCGAGCTGAAACGCAAACCCGATGCAGAACAGGCGATGCGCTGGAGCGAACAGGCCACCGCACTGCTACTCACCATCAAGGATCTCAGCCTGCGCGGTAACCTCAGTATGCGTGCTGAGAAAAAGGCCCGCGCCGTCAACCTGTGGGTCGTAGAAGCGGAGCATATCCAGGCATTCCTCGACGGCAACATCAAGACCGGCGAATTCAACCCAGGTGCAGAAGCCGCCACCCTACCCGGTAACGGCATCACCGAAACAGCAGATGAGTCAAAAAGAGAGACACTCAACTGGCAGGCCGCTGCGCTGGCACGGCTAATGCGCGTTCCCGAAGGCTTCATGCGCGACAGCTCAAAACAGCGCATTGAAGATTACGCCCGAGCTAACGCCCACAGTGAAATCTCCCTGACAGTGGCCGAGGCCGGGCTGGCTGAAGCACGAAAAACGATGGAGTCCGCCATGCAGGATGGTAGTGGGTCGCCCGGCCAGGCAACGCCAACGGCAGAGCCGAAAAAGAAGAGCGGCTGCCCCTTCGCCAACACGATGCCGAGTCAGGAGGAAAAAATACCCGAGACGGAAACAGCTTCAACCTGGAGTGCAGAAGCAGAAACAGTGCTGAGCAACGTACCCGCCGGATTCTGCCGTGACATGACCCGCAAGGCGGCCGAGACCATCGCCAAACAGAACGGCCTGGAGCAGGTGGATGCCGCATTTGTCGGCCAGGTGATGGAGACTTTCAAATCCGGCTCGGAGTCAAGCAGCGAAACCATGCCCTGGAATGAAGCAGCCAGAGAGCGCATCGGCAAAGCCCCCGACATGGTACGCGGCATGTTGATCCAGGAGATCGAAGGCTGGAGCCAACGCAAAGGGCTTGAGAGCGTCAGCGAAGAGGCGGTAGACGCCATAAAACAGATCTGGGCCGAGCGTGGTGTATTCCACCTCGATCCCAATGACCCCCGAAACCAATAGCTGAAAAGCTGGACGCACGACTGCATGGATGCAGGAGGTAGAGCGATGCAGGAAGCCAAAGCCGAGAGTACACAATGTTTATTGAGATAGTAGAGTTAAGCGCTTTTCTCCGCTCCCTCTGCGTCTTCTCTGCGACCTTTGCGTCCTAAAAACATATGATGAATGATCTATTTCTAATCGCCGTCAACCTCACCCGTCGCTGCAACCTGGCGTGTGCCCACTGCTATATGGATGCAGAGGCGCGCCTTGAGGGTGGCGAGGGTGAACTCTCCACCGATGAGGTCAAGGCGCTGCTGGACGAGATCGCCTCGCGCAGCAACGAGACCATGGTGGTGCTGACCGGCGGTGAGCCGATGGTACGGCGTGACCTTGAACAGTTGGTCGCCCACGGCAGCCAATTGGGGCTCTCTATTGTGGTTGGTACCAACGGTGTGCTGCTTGATGAGACGCGGGTAAAGGCGCTAAAAGCAGCAGGCGCCATGGGCATCGGTATCAGCCTCGACTCCCTCGACCCCGAAAGCCATGACAGCTTCCGTGGCTGCAGCGGCAGTTGGGAGAAGAGCCTTAACGGTATGGATCTCTGCCGTAAGCACGACCTCCCCTTCCAGGTGCACTTCTCGGTCACCGAGCAGAACGCCCACGAAGTGCAGTCGATGATCGACTTTGCCAAGGCCTCCGGTGCCCATGTGCTCAACATATTCTTCCTGGTCTGTACCGGCCGCGGTGAATCGATGTCTGATATCACACCAGCCCGCTATGAAGAGGTATTGAAACAGCTGGTTGTGGCGCAGGAACAGACCAGTGATCTGATTATCCGCGCCCGCTGCGCCCCCCACTACAAGAGGGTGGCCTACGAACACAATCCCGACTCACCACTCACCCGTGCCCAAGGCTATGAAGGGGGCGGCTGTCTGGCAGGCATTCACTACTGCCGTATCACCCCGGAAGGAGCCGTCACCTCCTGTCCTTACATACCGGATGAAGAGGGCACTGTCCGTGAACAGAAATTTTGGGATATCTGGGACAACTCCCCCACCTTTGAACAGCTGCGGAACCCGAGCCTGGAAGGTAAATGTGGCCAATGTGAGTATCAGAAACTATGTGTTGGCTGCCGGGCACGACCACTGGCTATGGGCGGCACGCTGATGGATGCCGATCCCTGGTGTGGCCACACCCCCAGTGGACGCCCCATTATCGAGCCGCTAATAGAGGGTGCCGGTGGCGAAGTCACCTGGTCTCCCGAGGCTGAGACGCGCCTGACCCGGGTACCGGGATTCCTGCGTAAAATGGTACGCAAGCGTGCTGAATCCCATGTCAGGGAACTTGGAGAATCGGTCGTTACCACAGAACACATGGCAACACTGGCCGCCAAGCGCTTCGGTGACAAGTTTCCAGGGAAACGTCCTGACACTGTTCCTGCCACCACAACGCAGGTTGAGAATGAGGCCTCATCCAGTGGCATGGCCTGGACCAAAGAGGCCAAAGCCTACCTGGAAGAGGTGCCCGCCTTTTTGAAAGAGGGGGTCTTTGCCGTAGCGGAGGATGTCGCCCACAGTGAAGGCCGCCTTGAGGTCAACATCAAACTCCTGAACCGTTTGGAGGATGAAGATAGCCCGGAGCGCAAACTCCCCTGGGAGAGCGATGCCGAGAACCTGCTTGAGGCCAACCTGGCCGATCGTGAATTTCAGGTAAAGATGTTTGTAAAACCGACAATGGAAGCCGCCGCTGAACGCGAAACCAAACGACGTAACGCCATCGTGGTTTCGCAACAGGATGTACAGAAGGTAATTGAGACCAGCCTGGCTGGTGTCGAGTGGAGTGCAGATGCACTGGCGCGCGTTCAATCAGCACCGGATTTCGTTCGTGCCGGTATTAAAAAGGCGGCTGAATTTGGCGCCCGCCGCGAAGGCATTGAAACGATCACCACCACCGACCTGACCCGCTTCCGTAACCGCGCCATGATGAAAGCGGTAAGACGCATGAAAGGCTTCGGCATGAAAGAACTCAACTTCGACGCTTTTGACATTGCCAAAGAGCGAGTACCGAGGTTGCAGGAGAACGATCAGGCGGAGAAACGCTTCTCAGAGATCCAGCACTATGTCGAATCGAAACAGGATCCCGAAGGGGGTGGCCTGGGACTGCTTGATCGTGAACTGCTGGAAAAGATGAAA
>JBEVXV010000035.1:16677-22526 GCA_040505915.1 Sedimenticola sp.
ATCATCGGCGGCGGAATCTCCGGCCTCTCAACGGCATGGCACCTTGCACAGCAGGGCGTCAACGTCGAGGTGTGGGAAGCTGATGAGCGCCCTGGCGGCAAGATCCGCTCAACCCATGAAGCTGGGTACCTTACCGAGCGCGCAGCTGGCATGGTGGTTAACTTCCGCCCTGAGATAGATCGGCTGATAACCGCCTTGGAAATGGATGAGAATAAAACCGTCCGCAATGATACGCTCAATCGTTATCTTGTACACAAGGGGCAACTTGCCGCCGTACCGATGAAACTACCGGCAATGGCACGCTCCCCTCTCTGGAGTCGTCATGCCAAACTACGTATGCTGGCGGAGATCCTGATTCCTCAGGGCGGCAAGGAGAGTGAAACGGTGTCTGAGTTTATCAAACGCCGACTGGGTGCTGAGATACTGGAGACCGCGATGGAGCCTTTTGTCGCCGGTACGCTCGCTTCAGATCCTGATCTAGCAGAGGCCCGCTCGGTACTGCCAAGGCTTACCGCCCTTGAAAAACGCTACGGCAGCCTGACCCTGGGCATGTTGATCAATGGTGTATTCAAAAGGCGCCGCGCCAACAACCCAGAGAGCTTCTCTTTTCAAGGCGGCCTCTCCGATCTGGTAGATAGTCTGAGCAACAGTGCCGGTGTAAATATCCGCTACGGCATGAAGGTTGATGGTATCGGCCGCACTACAGATGGCTGGCAGGTCACCGCAGGAAGCCAAAAATGCCATACTCCCCAACTGATTCTCAGCACGCCCGCCTACACCGCTGCAACCTTACTGCAAGACACCGACCAACCGCTTGCCAAACTGCTCTCAGATATCGACTACAGCCCCATTGGTGTTCTCCACTTCGGCCTGCAAGAGACGAATATCAGCCACCCACTGGACGGCACCGGTTTCCTGGTTCCGCGCCGTGAACCACTCAGTTTCAACGGCAACCTATGGATGAGCCGTCTCTTCCCCGGCCGTGCCCCCGCCGGTCACCAGCTGCTCACCAGCTATCTTGGGGGGCATCGTCATCGCCATCAGTTGGAGTGGAGTGATGAATATATCGTCTCAGAGACGCTATCGAGCCTCGCTCCCTTGCTGGGTATTCGCGGAGAGCCGGAATATGTTCGACTGGAACGACATGAGCGGGGGCTGCCGATGTACCATGGCGACTATCAGGCACGTGTCACAGAGATACAGTCTCGCTTGGCGGCGACGGCCCCCGGCCTCCATCTTTGTGCCAACTACCTGGATGGTGTATCGATAAGAGAACGCATTTTCCAGGGATTGAAAACCGCTGATCAAGTGTATGGTGCGCTGAAAAAATCGAGTATTGTACGAGCAGATACCGGCAAGGTATTGCACTATGCATGAAATGGAACTTGAGGATCTTGAGAATAAGCCCCCCTTCAAACCAATGAAGGTTATTCTGGTGGTGCTGCTTATACTACTGGGCATCTCCAGTGCCGCCCAGTGGTACTCGGGAAATGTCACCATGCCGCGCTACTGTAAAGAGCCGGTAGAGACACTGGCCCGTATAAAACAACTGCTGACAGAGAAGAGACCCGCAGGTAATGGCGACCGCAAACCCTATATCATCGCTGCCCGCCTCACCTTTCTTATTCCACGGGAAGGCGATGAACCCCTGGAAGATTACCTACTCAGACTGCAACAGCATATAGACCGACAATGCCGATAACCCCGCCCCCGCCCCCGCTCTCCAATCTCAGTCTGTTCAAATCATTCTGGGGACTTTTCCTTGCACTTGGCGTGGTGCTGGCGGTCATCGGATCGATGCACTACTACACCGTCTACACGACAGAGCGCTCCGCCAGGGAGGCGAGTGAGTCCCTTAACGTCGATCTTGCACGCCATATGATCATCACTGATATTGAGGATGTCGTCAGCGACCTGATGTTCCTGGCTGAGCATATAGAGGGGCAGGGGCTACTGGATGACTTGACATATAATGATGAACAGAGAATTGTTAACGAATTCACCGTTTTTGCCAACAAGAAGAAGCGCTACGACCAGATTCGCTACCTCGATAGCAGCGGCATGGAGATTGTCCGCATCAATTTCAATGGTGGGAGGCCCCAAGTGGTCAAACAGAGGGAACTGCAAAACAAATCCAGTAGATACTACTTCCGTGAGGCGCTGGTACTGGAACGGGGCGGCATCTACCTCTCCCCTCTTGATCTCAACATAGAGGAGGGGGAGATCGAGTACCCGCTAAAGCCGATGATGCGCTTCGGCACACCGGTATTTGATCAGGCAGGACACAAAAAAGGGATCATTCTGCTCAACTACTTCGGTGATTACCTGATCGGTAACTTCACCCGGGCCGCCGCCAACATCGCTGACCACATCGAGCTGCTTAATAGCGATGGTTACTGGCTAAGAAGTCCAAAAAGCGATGAGGAGTGGGGCTTTATGCTGGGCACAAACAGCCTGTTTCAAGAACGCTCCAATCATGCATGGAAACAGATCTCACGGCTCGATAACGGCCAATTCGAGATGTTCAACGGCATGTTCACCTTCGCTTCAGTCGACCCCAAGGCGATCGCCCAGAGAGCGGCCAGTCCTGCTAAATACCCTATGAACAGTGCCGCAGAGGGAGAGGGTGGCTGGAAAATAGTTTCACGGGTCTCACCACGAGAGCTGTCGTCAACCCTGCCGTTCTTTCTTCGCCAGCACTTTACTCTCTACCTCGCCATGCTCTGCATACTGGCCCTGGGCACCTGGATCATTGTCCGCACCACCCATCGTCACAAGATTGTAGTGGCCCAGCGAGACTACGAGCAGCGCTTCCGCCACACCCTTGAGAATATCGATCTTGCCGCCATCGCCCTTGACCGACAGGGCAAGGTGACATTCTGCAATGACTATTTTCTCTCACTGACAGGCTGGCGCCGCCATGAGGTTGAAGGGCGATTCTGGATTGAACAGTTTGTAACCGATCATTTGAAGAGAGGTGTCTCCGATATAATTGACGGCATGAGCATTCCAGAGAACTTCCCCTCTCATTTCGAGATTCAGGTCAGAACAAAAGACAACAGCCAGCGCCTGATCGCCTGGAACAACACCCTCTCCTATGATGCCGACGGTCAGGTAATCGGCGTCACCGGAATCGGTGAGGATATTACCGACCAACGCGAAGCCGAGGAGGCGCTACGCAAACTAAACCGAGCGGTGGAGCAGAGCCCAAGTGCCGTGCTGATCACGGATACCAGAGGGTTCATCGAGTATACAAACCCAAAATTCACCACCGTCTCCGGCTATACACTGGATGAGGTGAAGGGTAAAAACCCGAGCTTTCTAAAATCAGGTGAAACCTCCAGCAGTGAGTACAGCAACCTCTGGGAAACCATCTTCGCCGGTGGAGAGTGGCGTGGCGAATTCCACAACCGGAAAAAAACGGGAGAGCTCTACTGGGAGTCTGCATCTATCTCCGGTATTCGCAACAATGAAGGTGAAATCACCCACTTTCTGGCGGTTAAAGAGGATATCACCGAGCAGAAGCGTCTTGAGATGGAAGTGGAAGAGCGCAACAGGGAGTTGGCCCGCTCCCAGGCGCTGGCCGCCATGGGTAAAATGGCCAGCATGGTGGCTCATGATCTGCGCAACCCGCTCTCATCGGTAAAGATGGCATTGCAGATCCTGGGTAAGCAGACCGGCAGTGGAAGCAGCGCGGAGAGCGATGAACTAAGGTCAATCGCACTCGAGCAGATCCGCTACATGGAGGAGATTCTCTCCGACATGCTCACCTACTCCAAGCCCGATGCGTTAAAACCTGACTGGATCACCATCGACCGGGTGATCAACCTGGCGATTAGCATGTCCCAACGCCGTATCGATGAGAGAGGTGTGGCGTTATCAGTTAACTACCACCCCGGCCTGCCGACTCTGCTGGGCGATGCCACCAAGCTGCGGCAGGTATTCTCCAATATTCTTTCAAATGCGCTACAAGCCACTGAGGGAACCCACAAGCCTCTCTTAGAGATCGATGCAATGGTTGAGTTGGGCATTGACGGCACCGGCATCAGAATTGAAATATGTGATAACGGCTGTGGCATAGACAGTATGGATGAAGAGCGAATATTTGAACCCTTCTTCACCACACGCAGTAAGGGAACAGGCCTGGGACTGGCCATTGTTAATCGTATTATGGAACAGCATCAGGGGAGCATTGAGCTAAAGTCCAATATGCCTCAAGGCACCTGTGCCACCATCTTTCTACCGGTTTCACCAACAGCCGAGAACGATTCAGACAGCAATGAGTTGGAGCAGAAACAAGCATGAGCAAAATATTGATCGTAGATGACGATGTCGCAAGTTGCAGAACACTGCAACTTCATCTGCGCAGCCAGGGCCATGAGACCATCATCGCCCACAGCGTCAATGACGGACTTGAGAAAGCAGAGACACAACCAGAACTGGTTATTCTCGATATTCGCATGCCCGGACGTTCCGGCCTGGAGGGACTGCCTGATTTCAAACAGCTCCTGCCACAGGCCCGGGTGATCATGATAACCGCTTTCCATGATATGGAGAGCACCATTGAGGCGATGCAGAGAGGCGCCGACGACTATATCCATAAGCCTATTGATATCGACGAACTGGATGCCGCCATCAATAAACTGCTTTCCACTGCCGGCAACTCCGAGGATGACCTCCTCACCACCATAAGCGGCGTCGAATCGAACCATCTCACCATGGTCGGGCGCAGCCGCTCGATGAAAGAGGTGTTTAAAACCATCGGCATGGTGGCCAAGAGTCCCGCAACCGTGTTGATCACCGGCGAATCCGGCACCGGCAAAGAGTTGGTCGCCCGCGCCATTCACCGCTCCAGCGAACAGCCCGACGGCCCCTTTGTGGCGGTGAACTGCGCCGCCCTGGTAGAGACGCTGCTGGAGTCGGATATGTTCGGACACGAAAGGGGGGCGTTCACTGGAGCGGTGGGTAAACAGGAGGGTAAATTTTCCCTCGCCCGGGGTGGCACCATCTTTCTTGACGAGGTGGGAGAGATGTCTCCCGCGATGCAGGCGAAACTGCTGCGTGTAGTGCAGTACAAGGAGTACAGCCCATTGGGGGCGAAGCAGATGCAGACCACCAACGCCCGCGTGATCACCGCCACCAACGTGAATCTGACCGAGCGAGTGAAGGATGGGCGTTTCCGGGAGGATCTCTACTATCGGCTGCAGGTGGTCAATGTCCACCTGCCACCCCTGCGTGAGCGCAAAGAGGATCTAATGGATCTGGTTCAGGTACTACTGGGACGCATCAACCGCGAACTGCACCGCAATGTCACACACATCTCCAAGGATGCTCTGGAGTCAATGGAACAGTACGACTGGCCGGGAAATATCAGAGAGCTGGAAAATATTCTAATGAAAAGTATCGCCCTCTCAAGGGGTAATACATTAAGCAGGGAGATACTTCCACCACCCCTCAATTCAGGGGCAAAAAGTGATACTGTCGAGAGCGATTCCCGGGACGGAAAACCCTTGGAACAACAGAGCCTGGAGGAGATGGAGGGAACCCACATCGCCCGCATCCTGGAAGCGACCGCCTGGCACAAGGGTCACGCCTGCGATATTCTCGGCATCTCCCGTCCGCGCCTAAGACGCATGATCCAGCACTACAACCTGAAGCCACCGGCAGAGATGGACGGTTCTGAGGACGATTTCAACCAGACCTCTACTTCCTGATAATGTTCTTCCGTAACTATTCAGCTCACCCCTGAAAACCACGGTTATGGTGGAACAAAGGTGTTGTAGGAGCGAACTTGTTCGCGAAGAGTCTTCTACGAAGCTAATCGCGAACAAGTTCGCTCCTACGCCTGA
>JBEVXV010000036.1:0-3054 GCA_040505915.1 Sedimenticola sp.
CTCATACAGCGAACTTGTTAATGTCATATTTGAAAGAGCGCTGAAGCGCCCTTAAAACAACCCAGGATTACACAAGATGAACAGCGAATGGCAAGCATTTTTAGAGACCCAATCCGCCACCATCGGTGACAATGGAGAGGTGGGGTTCAGTGGCGCAGAGGATTATCCGGAGTCAGCCCTGTTTGATCTTTCTCACCTCGGGCTGATTGAGGTTAAGGGAGAAGATAGGAAGAAATTTCTCCAGGGGCAGACCACCAACGATGTCAACAGTGTCAGCATACAGCAGAGCCAGCTAAGCAGTATCTGTACCCCTAAGGGGCGGATGTTGGCCAATTTTTGTCTGCTGATGCGCGATGATGCTTATCTACTACAGATGCCGAAATCGACCCACAGTGTCATTATGAAACGGCTCCCTATGTATATATTGATGTCAAAAGTGGTTGTCACCGACATCAGTGATCAGCTGGTACGGATCGGCCTGACGGGTGACGCCGGTGCCGCTCTGCTGGAGAAGCAATTCAGCCAGCTCCCCGCCAATAGCGGTGAGGTAATAGAGGCAGATGGTTACACCCTAATCAAACATCCCGGCACTCCCAATCGGTTTGAGATAATCGCTGAAACAGAGAAGATGATCAAGCTCTGGAGTGCGCTGGCAGACATTGCCACTCCGAGCAGTGCAGACCACTGGGCACTCTACAACCTGCGGGCTGGCATACCCACCGTCTATCAGGAGACGACAGAGGCATTTATCCCGCAAATGACCAATATGGATCTTGTCGATGGCGTCAGCTTTACCAAGGGGTGTTATACCGGCCAGGAGATTGTTGCCCGTATGAAGTATCTGGGTAAACTGAAGCGCCGTATGTATCTTGCCCAGGTCGATAGCGAACAGCGCCCAGTACCTGGAGATGGGCTCTTCTCCAGCAGCAGCACCTCTGGACAAGGCGCTGGCAAAGTAGTGGATGCACGCCCCTCCCCTGACGGAGGCTATGAGCTGCTGGCGGAGATGGTAATAAGCGGTCACGACGAGGACAACATGCACTTGGGCAGTGAAGAGGGGCCAAAGCTGAACTTCAGAGCGCTGCCGTATGGATTTGATGCTGACTAAATCTATAGCACGACGATCATCCCGGCGCAGGCCAGGATGACAATCTCTCTGATAACTTTGTAACTTCTCAAAAAGTCCGTGCCATAGGGGTGCAGTAACACCCACCTGAAAGTCATCCATCTGCACTGGGTTATTCAGAAGTTACATAACTGATAACTACTATCCAACCCATATCAGCCTATACTCCGTCGTATAGCATTAAGCCTGAGCCGACAATAAGATTGAGAAAAATGATCAGTGAACTCGAGTTCCAAGACGTACTACAGCGCGCTATAAGTGAAAACAAAATCACCCTACCGACCTTGCCGGAGGTGGCGCTTCGGGTGCGGGATGCGGTGGAGAGTGAAGATACCACTGCGGTGCAGGTTGCGGAAATCGTAGCCACCGACGCCGCCATTGCGGTGCGCCTGCTTCAGGTAGCTAATAGCCCACTCTATCGCGGCAGATCACCCGTAGATAGTATTCAGATAGCCATCACCCGGCTCGGTAACAAGCTGGTGCGCAGCTTGGTGGTCAGTTTGGCAATGAAGCAGATTTTCCAGGCCACCTCTGATCGCCTCGACAAACGGCTGCGTGCCAACTGGGCTCAGAGCGTCCAGGTTGCTGCCATCAGCCGGGTACTTGCCCAACCCCTACCCCAGTTGGACCGGGATCAGGCGATGCTGGCGGGACTGATCCACAATATCGGCTCTCTGCCAATTCTGATCATGTCTGATACCTTTCCGCAGCTGGTCGAAAACGATACACGCCTCGACTATTTTGTCGAACAACTCTCCCCCATCATCGGCAAACAGATTCTGGAGAGCTGGAATTTCCCCGATAGTTTGGTGCAGGTCGCCGAGCACTATAAAGACTTCTCCTACGACGGTCACAACGATTCAGACTATGTCGATGTCGTTCTGGTGGCGAGACTCCAGGCCCTGAATATCCACCAGTTGGAGGATTCAGATATCACTCAAGTTCCCTCCTTTGCCAAGGTTGGCCTCGAATCAGACGTGGAGATCGTCAACATTGAGGGGGTAGCTGAGGATCTGGCCGAGGTTCAAGCGATCCTGCTTTGATTTTGCGAGCACAATAATCCTGAAGTGACCAGAGACTCCATTTCATAGCGTGTAGTTATGGATTCCAGGATGATTTATTGTTAAGAGCCGCATTGACTTTGAGACTATTGATTACTGTCCAACCTATTTACCTGCTACCGTTCTGAGCGCTAGAATTGGCAGCTATATTTTATACACCAAAAAATCACCTAACCGGAATAAACATGACCAGTCAACGCCAGAAAGAGATTGAATCCCTACGCGCCAAACTTGCTTCCCTGGAAGCGGTGCATGAAAAAGAGGTGCAGGAGCGTGAGGCGCTCAACAACATCTATCAGCAACTGACTTCATTACTGAATGAGGCAGACATTACTCTTGATTCATTTATCCGTTGCCACTACCGGGATATCCGCAAGGTAACGGTAAAGATCGAGCGTGAAAGAGAGCGAGAGAAGAGCGCCAATCCGGTAAAGATTACGGTGAAACGCAAAACAGCCGTAAAAAAACATCGCAGCAGTAAAAGCAAAGCAACCATCACGGTGAAAATCCCTGCCGGGCAGTACAGTAATATCCCGGCCGAACCTGAGAAGGTATTCACGGTCAAGGAGAAAGGCCCCCGGCCTAAGGCGCTCAAGGCTCATGCTGAAGAGGTGGGATTGGAAGCCTTTATGAAAAACTGCCGTCTGGCCGACGGCTGAAAGCCATCGGGGAAACGGCTCATTCATGCCTCGGGGTGATGGATATTGCGGGGTTTGTGCGTCGTTTTTCGCAGCGGGGTGCCGCTCCAACGACGTATTGGAGGGGGGGCAATCGATGCCTACCCCTCCAATGGCCATACGATTGGCCTATGACGCTCGGTTAGCTTTACGTTTTCTTGGCCACCAAGGAGCCGCCGAGCTACCGTTA
>JBEVXV010000037.1:0-7261 GCA_040505915.1 Sedimenticola sp.
TGAGGGTGAATTAAATCAACGACTTATCTATTGACCCCCCTCACCCCAACCCTCTCCCCAAAGGGGAGAGGGAGTTAACGGGACAGCAGTGACTTTTTATAAGGAAAAGCAGCGGGAACTTTTGCAATATTCCTAACTCGAAATCACCATAACACGCCATGTTATTAACTAAGTCTATGCCTGGATAAAAGTAACCATATTCGTTATTATGCGTGCGGCTATAATTCAAGAAACGGATAAAATTACGAGAAGGTGGCGCATCATGTCAGACAAGGCAATACTTACGCTCGATGGAAAGGAGTATGACTTTCCCGTTATCGTGGGCTCAGAAAATGAGCGCGGTATAGATATTTCCACCCTTAGGGCCAGAACCGGCCATATCACCCTGGATCAGGGTTACGTCAACACGGGTAGTTGTGAAAGCACCATCACGTACATTGATGGCGAGAAAGGAATATTGCGTTACCGCGGTATCCCCATTGAGCAGTTTGCTAACGGCCCAAACTTTATCGAAGTGGCCTGGTTGTTGATCTTTGGTCGCCTGCCCCATACCGATGAATACAGAGGCTTTGCCGAGGTATTGACTCATGAGGCCAATATCGATGAGGGGATGAAACATCACTTCGACAGCTTCCCCCGCAAAGCTCACCCGATGGCGATCCTCTCATCAATGGTCAATGCGCTCTCCTGTTTTCATCCTGAGTATCTTGAATTTGAGAATAGAGAACAGTTCTGGGACGCTTCTGCGCGGCTGATCAGTAAGATTCGTACCATCGCCTCTTTCGCCTATCGCCATGCCAATGGTCTGCCCTATATCTATCCGGATCCCACCCTCAAATATGTGCCTAACTTTCTGCACATGATGTTCTCCATGCCTTATGAGCAGAATGTCTGTGATGAGCTGATTCGTGATGCACTTAACATGATCCTGATCCTTCACGCCGACCACGAGCAGAACTGCTCCACCTCTACGGTGCGCATGGTCGGCTCCAGTCATGCCAACCTGTTTGCCTCCTGTTCTGCGGGTATCAGTGCCCTGTGGGGGCCGTTGCATGGCGGGGCGAACGTAGCGGTTCTGGATATGCTGCAACAGATTCATGACGGCAACCTCACCCCTGAGGCGTATGTAAAGCTGGCCAAGGATAAAAACAGCAATGTGCGCTTGATGGGCTTTGGACATCGCGTCTACAAAAATTTCGATCCCCGCGCCAAGCTGCTGGGTCAGATTGCAGAAGAGTTGCTGCCCAAGCTCGGCAAGAAAGATCCTCTTCTCGATATTGCTCGTCGATTAGAGCAGATCGCCCTGGAAGATCCCTATTTTGTCGAGCGTCAGCTCTACCCCAATGTCGATTTCTACAGCGGTATCCTTCTCCGTGCCATCGGTATTCCTGTCGATATGTTTACGGTGATCTTCGCCATGGGCCGGTTACCGGGGTGGATTGCCCACTGGTGGGAGCAGCATGAGGCCAACGGCCGTATCTGCCGCCCTCGACAGATCTATACTGGCAATGGCATAACCGACTATACGGTAATGCCGGGCCGCGAAAAGAATCGCTAGCTATTCAGTTATACCTAATTGTTGGACTGTTTTCACGGCAGGGGTCGGAGTCGATTGCCCACATGGATGTGGGTAAGGCGCGTGAGCTGGGAGCGGAAGCATTGCGGTAAGATTGTTGGAATATCCACATATTCTCGCCACAAACGACGCCGACCCCAGATACTCGCTATTCTCTGACAGCCTCCTCGTCTCGGCTTGACCAATTATAGATAATCACAGCGGCCGTTACTAGGGATAACCCTTAGTAAACTGCCTATTTCTCACTATTCTCATTGAGTTCTTCACGGGTGAGAATGAGTCCCCCAATAAAACTATGCAGTGATGCATTGATAATAAGGCTAAATCAATTAGCCGGTCCTGGGTCACCAGGCGCCAAAGGAGGATGGAGGCGATAGTGCCTTCTCGCTGTACAGCTTACCAGCCCTGGCCGTAGTTTTTTACAGCCGGGAGTGGCAAGCACTTATTCTGGCAGTGGTTGGATAAGAGATCCATAATAACCCGACCATGGCAATAACCTTTAAACCCCGCCTTACCCTGATGCGACGCATACCGATGCCGTTGCTCTCGGTTCTTATCGGGCTTTTTTGCGGCCTCTTTGTCTGGTTGGTACTCGATCAAGTGCAACCCCAGGCACTGCATAGCATCTTTGCCGAAGAGCTTAGAGGTCGATTGGAGCAGCAGGCTCGTGAAACCCTGGTGCGCTTTAATAACTCGGTGGCGGCACACAGTTCAACTACCCGATTATTGGCTAATCATCGTCACTTGGCCAACTATCTGCGTCCACTCTATTGGCGTGCTGATGATGTCAGCCCACCGCGGCTGCACAAAGAGACTCCATCCTGGTTACCCAGCCCCTCTCTCTGGCTGCCACTGGTTCAGCCCAGCCATATTCTGTTGCTTGATCTCCAAGGACATACACGGGAGATCTACCAGGTGGGTGATCGCCGCATGCCGAAAGAGTTCAGCGGTATCAATGAACTCCTCTCTAGTGAACACCGGGTGCTCTCATCGCTCACCATCTTTGATCGTAAGCCCTACCTGTTGATCTCCGAAGTGGCAGAGGACTCTGCCGGTACGATTATGGGCTCGTTGGTGCTGCTGGTGCCACTTGATGAGCAATTTCTTATCTCATCCACACAAGGGGCGGCTCAGAGCAGTGTTGTTGTTGGTTTGTTGGAGGCAGATGAGCAGCATTTTCTTGCCAGCAGTGATGAGCGACAGCTGCCTCCGGGAACCTTGTTTGATAAGGCGAAGCAGAATTATCAGATTATCGCCCAATCATTCTCTGAGTATGAGGGGTCGGCGATCAACATGCAGTTTGCCACCCTGGTGCCTGACTCCATAGTGGAGGCGACCCGCGAGCGGGTGGCGGCGTTTGATCTGCGGCAGAGACTGGTGGCGGCGACCACTTTTGTCACAGTTTTTACCCTGGTTTTCTTCCTCCTCTCTGAACGGCTGAATCAGATACTACGGCGTATCTCGGTATTTTCTCAGCGCGCCCTGGGTGAAGGGCCGCCGGAGATCAAGACGGGCAATCAACTGTTTGTACTTGAAGACTGGATTCACCAGTTCATTCAGGGGGTACGAGAGACTCGTGACAAGGTTCGTCTACAGCATGAGTCTGAGATTCAGGAGTCGGAGGCGCTGAAACGGACACTGCTGGAGACCGCTCTCGATTCGATTGTGACCGTTGACCAGGGTGGAGAGATTATCGAATTCAACAACACTGCCGAGCAGATCTTTGGCTATAAGCGGGAGGATGTCATTGGCCGTGATTTCCCCGCATTGATGCTTGAGCTGGAGAGCCGCCCTAGCTTTCGCCGTATGCTTGGTCGCTATCTCAATCAGGTGGATGACCTTTTAGGTGAGGAGCGCTGGGAGATGATGGCGCTCAGCTACGAAGAGGTCCCTTTCCCCGTAGAGGTTGCCATCAAGCCGATCAAGCTGCAGACCCGTATCGTCTTTACCGTCTATATGCATGACATATCCAATCGGCGAAAGGCGGAACAAGAGATTCGCAGCCTCGCCAAGTTTCCCGCCGAGAGCCCCAGTCCGGTGCTGCGGGTAAACCGCCCCGGCGTGCTCATCTATGCCAATCCATCGAGTGGGCCGCTGCTCCAATACTGGGGTTGTGAGCCAGCGCAGACACTCCCGCTCTACTGGCGCAGTCGAGTGGCGGAAGTGCTGGAATCAGGTGACAACTGGGAGAGCCAGGTCTCATTTGATCAACGCACCTATTCACTGCTGCTGTCGCCGGTGGTCGATCTCGACTATGTCAATATATATGGGCGTGATATCACCGAAGTACGTCAGGCAGAGCTGCGGGCACGGGAGCACCAACAAGAGCTGGTGCATGTCTGCCGCCTCAGTACCATGGGCGAGATGGCGACCGGCCTGGCTCACGAACTCAACCAGCCCCTATCAGCCATCGCCAACTATGCCAATGGTTGTGTTCGCCGCCTGCAACTTAGTGGTCAGGGGAGTGAAGATATTCTCCATGCCCTGGCCCAAGTCAACACCCAGGCTGAACGGGCGGGAGAGATTATCCGCCGCTTACGCGCACTGATCGGTAAGCAGGCTCCGGTGAGAACGGTTGCCGATATTGGCGATGTGGCAAAAGAGGTGTGCAGTTTCGTCGAGTTTGAGGCGAAAAAAGCAGGTGTCTCTATTGAACCGGAGCTGGGCCTTACCTATCTTCCGGCACGGCTGGATGTGGTTCAGATTGAGCAAGTGCTGCTCAATCTCCTGCGGAATGCGCTTGATGCTTTGATGGAGATGCCGGAAGATAAACGCAGGCTGCTGATTCGCACCTACCGAAAAGATGACGACCGGGTCTGTATCGAGGTGGAAGATTCAGGGCCGGGGATCGAAGAGGAGGCGATGGGCCGTCTATTTGAGCCTTTCTTTACTACCAAGGAGAGCGGCATGGGCATGGGGCTGGTTATCAGCAAGACCATTATTGAAGATCACAACGGCACAATCACAGTTGATTGCCCGGAGGAGGGAGGTACACGCTTCTCCGTGGTTTTACCAAGCTATAGGGATAACGATGAACAATAAAGCTACCGTATTTGTTGTCGATGATGACCAAGCGATGCGCAGCTCACTGAAGTGGCTGATCGAAACGGTCGGAATGAGTGTTGAAGTCTTCGCCTCTGCCGATGAGTTTATTCGCGGCTACTATCCGGGGCGCGCCGGTTGCCTGCTGCTGGATGTGCGTATGCCGGGCATGAGCGGTCTGGAGTTACAGGAGTATTTTGTCGAACAACAGATCCATATCCCCATCATCATCATTACTGGCCACGGAGATGTACCCATGGCGGTGCGGGCCATGAAAGTGGGGGCTGTGGATTTTATAGAGAAGCCGTTCAACGATGAACTGCTACTCGACAGCATCAGAAATGCACTCGCCCTGGACGTGGAGCAGCGCTCACAACAGGCGCAGCGATCAGAGATCGCTACGCGTCTGGCACATCTCACACCCAGAGAACACGAGGTGATGGAGATGGTGACTAACGGCTGCGCCAACAAGGAGATTGCCACAGAGCTCGGCGTAAGCGCCAAAACGGTAGAGGCTCACCGTGCCCGTGTAATGGAAAAGATGGAAGCCACCTCACTGGCCGGTCTGGTAAAAATGGCCATAGCCGCCAATATTTTTGCAGAGTGAGTCAACCAGATACCCCTCCATGATCTATAAAACCCCGTAGGAGCGGTGCCTCGCCGCGAAGAACATCGCGCACCTGCTAAAGCCTCCGCCCCTAAGATCGGGCTAGCCCACAAAAATCACCCCGCCGCCGGTGCAACCGGTGAGGTAGGCACAAACGCCACCTCATCACCACTCTCAATACGTGTAAACAACTCTGCAAACTGCTTATTAACCGTCACCCGCACACGCCCATCCTGAAATAGGTGGGCAGCATCCCGGTTACGCCGCTGTATCCACTCCAGCAGAGAGGCGACATCGGTTACCGAAGGCGGCAGATCCACCTCCTCGGCCTCGCGACGCATCTTCTGCACAAGAAAGGTAAAATAGAGCAGCTTCACCCGGCGCTTCTCATCCGGATTGCTCTCGGCACCGCGCACATAACCGATCGCCTGCAACTGCTTCAGATACCCTTGCCAATTCTCCTCACGCTTCTCACCCAACTCATAAAGCGTCTCCCAGGAGTAGATGCCGGTGTCATGACCATCATCAAAGACCAACTGGAGAGCATACTGCCCCTGAGGCTCTATGCGGGTGATATTCACCTCCTCCTTGCCGGTAATTGGCCCCTCCATAGAGCGAACCTCTTTCGCTCTGGAGAAGACCCGCAGGTACTCGCAGGGGAGCTCAAATCGCTTGCCGTCAGCAAACTCAACCACCAGCAGCCGAGACTTACGGTGGAGACTGACCTCCGTGGGAATTCGATTGGATGACTGTTCGCTCATGTTCAACTCGCAATTGATTGTTCAGGGTGGCGGATACTTGCACAGCTGCAAGAAGGGATCAACCTTGGTGGGGCTCCGGTTATGACAGATTTCAATTATAAAGGGTAGAGATTGAACCAGGAGCCTACAAAAGCGAGCGGGTTATCGAAAGAGCAAAACCAAACACTTAATAGTCTCTATCAGGTTGAAATGGAGAGTCGGTTTAACTGTTAACCTATTGATTGAAAATAGAAAATACTTTTGCCACTGTTCAGTGGCCCCTGTTACGAGACTATTTTCACGGCAGGGGTCGGAGTCGATTGCGTCAAGATGGGTGGAAAATGCACCTTTTTATGGCGCAATCGACTCCGACCCCAAGCCCTGCTGAATAGTTACCTATTACGTTAGGCACACTTTCAGAGGATGGTCTATTCTTGCAATAGGGTATGCTATGGGGAGTGATCAGTTCACTCTTACAGCTATAGCCATTGAGTGTTGTAGGTTAAGGAAAGTGCATGGTTAATCGAGTGGTTTGTGCGTTGGTTTTGTTATGGATGCCTTTCAGTGTCGGGGCGCTGGGGTTGCAGGGTATTGAAGTTATCTCCGCCCTTAATCAGCCGCTGGATGCCAAAATTGCGGTAGCCGCAGATGATCAGCTGAATATTGCTGACCTTAGAATATCGCTTGCCAGTCTCAAAGCATTTCAAAAATTGGGCATTGATCGCCCTTACTTTCTTTTAAAACTCCAGTTTAAAGCAGAGAGAGGTGTGGCGGGTGAGCCCTATATCCGCGTCACAACACGGGAGAGTGTACGCGAGCCCTACCTCAACTTCATCATAAGTGTGGGGTTGCGAAACAGTGAAGGGATGATTCAGAAGGAGTATACCCTTCTTCTTGACCCTCCTATCTACACACCCCAAGGCGGCTCTTCAACAAAGAAAGCTCCAGTGGCTGAGACAGTGGCCGAAGAGGAGCGTGAGCAGATTTACGGTCTTGTCAAAAAGGGTGAAACCTTGTGGGTGATTGCCCGCAATACCCGACCGGATACTTCAGTTTCTATTGAACAGATGATGATGGCATTGCAGCTGCGCAATCCGGATGCTTTTCGCAACAATAATGTTAATCAACTCAAACGTGGGGCAGAGCTGGTGATCCCGCGGCCTGAGCTTGTCAATAGAATGACTCCCAGGGAGGCGAAGCGGGCATTTCTCGATCAGACGCGCGAGTGGCGCAACGAAAGGCGCAGTTCCACGAGAGAAGTTGCACAGGTGAAATCGACACCAAAGGTAGCCCCCG
>JBEVXV010000038.1:0-5428 GCA_040505915.1 Sedimenticola sp.
AGGATCTTCTGGATGATTTCCCAGGGATTTTTATTGGCAAGCATACCGAGCAAGGGCATATCTTTTGGTGACCTGCCTGACTTATCGTGACAACCGGCACAGACCGTATTGTAGTAACGCTCGCCTTTGGCTTTATCACCCTTAGCTGCTTTTGATTTACGATCGATGACCGTATCCATGTCGAACTGTGACTTGGTGACAAAGTTGGCCAGATCAGTGAAGTCCTGCTCCCTCATCTTTCCCGTATAACCGTGGGTTGTGTCTTTCATGGCGGCGATAACCTTGGCATTTTCAGCACTCGCCATATGGGTCAAACCCTTGATGCCGGTCTTGTAGGAGCCAGAGGCGTAGGCTCCATCCTTACCCAATAGATCCCAGCCATGGCAGGATTTGCAGCGATGGGTCGCATTGCCCTTTTTCTTGGTGTTGGATGCAGGCCAGGCAGGATGCGTGTTTTTTGGCTTATCTGCACCCACCACTTTGAACCACTTGTCATACAACTTACCACCACGGGCGATAGAAGAGACCTCCTCTTCTGCTACTGTGAACTGCGAAAACCCCAACATCGATACCGCCACGACCAGACCTATCACTTTTCTCATTTTCATCACCTACCACCTCATCTGTTTTATTTGCAACACCTTCAATAGGTGCTTAACCCACCGTTAAATATAGCGACCTATATCAGCTTTATCTCAGTTATTTGTCATTTTATTCGTTAACTATGATCTACATCACCCTCCATCTACCCTTCAACACACACTGATCTAAAACCGGCTGATACGGTCACTTGGTAAATAACAACCTACAATCAAGGGGATACTGTAAGACTGACTACGACTCTTAGGCCGCTTGTGTTGCTAACGGCATCCTCAAGCAAAATTGATGCGTTATGTATTTCACCGATACGTTTAACAATGGAAAGGCCAAGGCCACTACCGGCAACATCACTATTTTCACCCCGTTTAAATCGCTGCAACATAGTCTCCCGTTCACCCTCAGGGATACCTGGTCCATCGTCTTCAACTATCATCTCGATATTGGATGCTCTGCGTTGCAGCTCGACCTTCACCTGGCCCCCTTCACGAGAATAACAGAGTGCATTCTCCAGTAGATTCCGCAGCAACACCGCAAGCATGCCGGCATCACCCAACACCTGATAGCTGCCTGCCTCGGCATTCAGACTCAGATCAATGCTACGTGCGACTGCATCTCCAGCCACCTCTCCCACAACCTCAGAGACAACAGCGTGCAGGTCGGCTGTCGACTCACCATGGGTGTAACCACTCCCGGCATCCGCTCTAGCCAACGCCAGCAGCTGTCTTACTAGATGGGCCGAGCGATCAATACCCAGCACGATTCTCTCTAGTGCATGGTTGCGCTTAACCTCATCCGTGGCCCGTTGGGCAACCTGCGCCTGAATCTTCAACGCCGCCAGGGGGGTACGTAGTTCATGCGAGGCATCCGAAGTAAAGCGGCGCTCATTCTCCAGCGTAGTTCCAAGCCGCATCAGTAGCCGATTAATTGCAGTCGCCAACCCTTTGACCTCCAACGGTACCCGCCTACTTTCGATGGGGTGCAGTGACTCTGGGGCCATACCCTCAACTTCGGTAGCAAGCCTTCCCAGCGGGGCAAGTCCCCGCCCAACCCCCCACCAGAGAATCAAAGCAAGCAGAGGCAGGCCGATAAAGAGCGCCAGAAGAATCTTTTCCAGCAGATAGCCGACCAGCTCCTCCCTCGCTTCAAGGCTCTGAGCCATCATCAAGCGTAGACCCAGAGAATCATCCTCCAGCGTAAAGAGGCGCCACACCTCATCACTTACATTGTCAGAAAACTGACTAAACCCCACGGAGGCTACTTTTGGGAAAAGCGGTGCGCCTTGGGTCTCGAACAGGCTATTTCCATGACGAATCCTGGCAGCCAGCTTCAATTCATAAGGGTGTTGATCGGGCTGCACAAAATCCAGCCCCATAATCAGGTCGGCCTCACCTATCGCCGCTCTTTGCTGTAGTACAGCAAACAGAATCCGGGCATTCTGTGCCAACGAAGCATCATATATCTCTTCGATCTCATGATGGGCGTCATAGGTCACCAGCTGCATAATAGCCACCCAAACCAGACTGATCATGCCCAGCAACAACAGTAGCAAACGCTTTCTGATCGAGGCACTTTCAGCCATCGGTTACCCGCTCTCTCGGCATGATATAGCCCACCCCCCGAACCGTTCTGATCAATGTTTTTCCTAGCTTCTTTCTGAGATGGTGAATATAGACCTCTATTGCATTACTCTCGACCCCGTCATCCCAGCCGTAGAGCGCCTCCTCAAGACGAGGCCGTGAGAGTACCCGCCCGCAATTCAGCAGCAACGCTTCGAGGATGGCGAACTCGTGGGTAGTACAGACAACATCGTCACCGTTCAGAATAACCGTGCGTGCAGCAGGATCTAGAACAAGCTCACCATAAGTGACTTGGGATATCGCCCGGCCTTCCCGCCTTCTCGAAATTGCTCTCAACCTGGCCGCCAGTTCATCCAGATCAAACGGCTTCACCAGGTAATCATCCGCCCCCGCATCAAGGCCTGCCACCCGGTCCCGAATTCCATCTCGAGCGGTAAGCAGAAGTACCGGCAGATCACTACCGCTACCTCTCACCTTCCGCAGCAGGGTGAGCCCATCCTGCCCCGGCAAACCTATATCCAGCACGGTCAGATCAAATGTTTCATCACGCATCGCCGATTCAGCCTGATTGCCGTCCTGCACCCAATCAACGGCATACCCTAGTTGCTCCAGCCCAACGACGATACCGTCACCCAGTAAGGGATCATCTTCAACCAGCAATACTCTCATTACTTAATCACCCCGACATTATTTATCTTGACAGACGCCCATAAAATCCCACAAGCAATTATTCATCTATATTTGTGGTCGGAGTCTATTGCCCACAAATATAGGTATAGCTGAATAGTTACAACCACAAAACCGGTAACGTCCCAATAATCCCATGCAATTAGCAAACTGATGAAGGGTTGTGGTGGCTCTTTTTCAGGGCCTACTCACCGCGCACCCTGAAAAGGAGGCACCACAACCTCCTGCACGCCCTTATTGAGAAGTTACCCAAATACCAGATATCTATTTGATATTTCTGAGTAATTTAAAATAGCCTATACCAAAAAAAGAGTCATCCACAGCTACCCTCCCCCCTTGACCTCTACCTGAGGTAAATTAACAAGGAGATGCCTTTGTACCAGACTATTATTAAGGAATTCTTAGGGAGCCCACCTCCCTCCAAACATTTTTAATTTTCACGCGGTTCATTGACCGCTCTACATCACTGCTGTCCCGTTAACTTTGTAGTATGTTGCAGTAACTCCTTTGGTGGAGGTATTTTTTAGGGCGCATATATCAACAGCAACATGACATACTGCAATAGAACATTCCCTCTCCCTATGAGGGAGAGGGCCAGGGTGAGGGTGAATTAAATCAACGACTTATCTATTGATCCCCCTCACCCCAACCCTCTCCCCAAAGGGGAGAGGGAGTTAACGGGACAGCAGAACGGGAGCAAGGACACCCATCAATTGACATACCCAACCCTCTTTACTTTAACTTCTGTACCACGCCATTAAGCCAAGAGTATCGAATTGAATCTGCTTACTCAGCTTGGCTGATTGGTGTTGATTGGGTAGTTGGTTTAGTCTGGTATCCTTGTTTACTATGAGTGTTCTGCATCTCCTTTTAGATACTTAATGCAGGGTTTTCAGCTAAAGATAAAGAGCACCTGTAACTATGCGTGACATGGCCCCACTGTTCTCGGTGAACCAATTATAAACAGCTACCTTGTACTCATGAAGCGCCATTAAATTCATTCGGACTTATTCAGGGAATCCTTAGATAAAAATTCACATTTTTTTGCTACTAAACGAATATTCGGCTTCAGCATAGGTTGGAAATATAAAACGTCAAAGCCATGACTTTCCAGGAAACTTTTAATACTCTTCCGTGTAAATAGCATAGTGTGCTGTGGAGGCGAGACATCATTCCATTCTAAGAAGCTTTTTGGTACCCGAAAATGTCCAGCGTCTGGTGTTGTCAAATAGAGAATTCCATCTATTTTCAGCAGGCTCCACACCGCATCAATAAAGGAGTGTGCATCAGTTACATGCTCAATCACCTCGGCACAAGATATAATGTCGTGCTTCGTACCATTTTTCGCAAACTCTTCTATGGTAAGGTTAAAAAATCGGCAATTTTTGTAGCTCTTTTTGGCTATATCAATCGCTTCATCACTAAGATCTATTCCTGTTGCTTCACAACCTAATAAGCGGGCTGCCTCTACTGCAAACCCGGTATTACACCCAACATCTAAAAAAGATTTTCCTTTAGACAGAAAGAGTAATGGCCAAAATTTGCGCTTGAATCTCTTTACCTTACGCGCAGCATTCTTTATATTTTTCTTATTCACTCCATATTGAGAGTAATAATTATTAAGTTCCTCGCTGGTTGGCAATGGATCTATATAAGATAAACCGCAACCAGTACATCTCACCCAAGTCCAGCCTTCCTTTATTCCAAGAGCAACTTTATTTTCTTCAGCACATATTGGGCATGACATATTTTCTTATAAACCTTGTCTTCTATGTTAGAAAGAATATTACAGTGTTGTTTTGACAAAATCGGGGAAAATGCTAACGACTCATCCAGCCCGATTATTTTTCTGTAGAAATAGCGCCAGGATCCATCAGCAGACTTCAGAGTAATTCACTATTTTACAGGTAGTATCTGTCTGAGCTGTTTTCTACTGATGTAACTATTCAGCTATATCTATTTGAGTTATCTACGGTAGGGGTCGGAGTCGATTGCCCACATGGATGTGGGTAATCGACTCCGACCCCAAGCACCAGCTGAATAGTTACCTACTGATTACTCCTTCGCATGCAGATAAAAAAGCCCTTACTTACTCACATTTTTTGAGCAGCGTCTGTTTCGCTCGCTAAGACTCTTTAGAAAAGACTTCAGCTCTTCCCCCCCCCACTCCTGCGCTTCGGTCTCGGAGGCGAAACCACCCTGGCTCTTTGATACTGCTGTTTTCTTCGAAGTCACGCGCCTTACAATCTCGGCACTCCAGGTGTCACCCTCTTGTGTTACCCGATAATCAAATTTTTTGCCTTTTCCCATCTGGATTTCCTGCAAGATCTATCTTCAGGGACTACCTGAAGCGTTTATGAAAGACGGAGAGTGCCGCCCACTGTTTTATTAAATCAAGTTTTGGAGTTAAAACGGCAGCTAGTTCCTGTTTTTCGACAGGGGCCTGGCCCGAATGGCACTTACTTAGGAATAATTTCACCCGTCTTACTTGTAGGAGCGACTTCAGTCGCGAAGGAATCTGGCACAAAGTAAGGGTTTGGTGCGACGTTCATCGCGACTAAAGT
>JBEVXV010000039.1:0-5433 GCA_040505915.1 Sedimenticola sp.
GCGTGGGTTGTGCCTACTATTCAGATCGCCTGGGTCAGTGCCATTCTGATGCTCACCATCTACCTGTTCGCCTTTGAAGTGGTTGCTGTTGACGTTGCCGCTGTCACTGTCATGGTTCTGCTTGGGCTCACCAGCTTGCTGGCGCCGGTGATGGGCCTCGACCAGGCGCTGGTTGATAGCAAACACCTTTTTGACGGCTTCAGCTCCAATGCTGTAATCTCAATCATTGCGGTAATGATCATCGGTGCCGGTCTCGACCGCACCGGCATTATGAGCCAGGTTGCGGGCTTTATCCTCAAGGCAGGTGGCTCAACAGAGAGCCGCATCATACCGATCATCTCCAGCACCGTCGGTATCATCTCCTCATTTATGCAGAACGTCGGCGCCGCCGCCCTCTTCCTGCCGGTGGTCGCGCGCATCTCCGCCCGCTCGGGTCTGCCCATGTCCCGTCTGCTGATGCCGATGGGCTACTGCGCCATCCTTGGCGGCACGGTCACTATGGTCGGTTCATCCCCTCTCATTCTGCTCAACGATCTGATACTCACCTCCAATACGGCGTTATCAGAATCCCAGCAGATGGAGACCTGGGGACTCTTCTCCGTAACCCCTATCGGCCTCGCTCTGATGGTAACGGGTATTCTCTATTTTGTGATTGCCGGCCGTTTCGTCCTACCCACCTCTAAAGTCGAGAGCAGCACCTCAGCCGCCGACCCTATGAAATACTTTCACGACGTCTATGGCCTGGAGTACAAGGTCAGAGAGGTGGTGGTCACCGATAACAGCAAGATGATCGGCAAGATGATCAGCCAGGTGGAGTCAGACTTCTGTGTGCGAATTATCGCCACCAAGCTTCCCGGTGAGGCCAACCGTGTCGGCCCCGGCGCCCTGGCCCGCGATACCAGCATCCAGGCCGGCATGGTGCTGGCTGTGGTAGCCGCACCCGATGATCTTAAAACCATGGTGCAGGCCCTGGGCCTGAAACTGCGTAAAACCATGCGCACTTTTGTCGATGACCTATCCAGCCGCAAGGCGGGTATTGCCGAGGTGGTTATTCCACCAGGTTCCCAACTGATCGGAAAAAGTGCCCGTGACGTCTGGATGCGCAAAGTCTATGGCTTGGCGATGGTAGGCCTCAACCGTGGCGGCAAAACATTGGGTGAAGGGGAAAATATCCGCAACATGCCATTCCAGCCCGGCGATACCCTGGTGGTTCACACCACCTGGATAGCCCTGGAGCGCCTGGAAAAGGATCGTAACTTCGTTGTGGTCACTACCGAGTATCCCCGAGCGGAAGAGGTTCGCCCCAACAAACTGGGCTGGGCCGGGCTCTTCTTCAGCATCGCTCTCTTTATGGTGCTGTTCACCGATATCCGCCTCTCTATCGCGCTACTAACCGGTGCGGTGGGCATGATCCTCTCCGGTGTACTCTCCATCGATGAAGCCTATGAAGCGGTGAGCTGGAAAACCGTATTCCTCCTGGCATCGTTGATTCCTCTTGGGCTGGCAGTTGAAACCACCGGTACCGCCAAGTGGATCGCCGACCAGACACTGGCAGTAGTAGGCGACATGCCGATCTGGGTAATTCAGGCGGCAGTGGCCACACTGGCCACCTTCTTCACCCTGGTGATGTCCAATGTCGGTGCTACTGTGTTGCTGGTGCCCCTGGCAGTCAATATTGCTATCGGCGCCGGTGCCGATCCAGCCATGTTTGCCCTGACGGTGGCCATTGCGACATCCAACTCATTCCTTATCCCCACCCATCAGGTCAATGCTCTGATCATGGGCCCCGGCGGTTATCGGGTACCCGACTTTATGAGAGCAGGCAGTGTTATGACCATTCTCTTCCTGGTGGTGATGATCGCGATGATGAATCTGGTGATGTAGTAACTTCTCAATAAGGCCATGCAGAAGGACCGCAATAACTCCTTTTCGGAACACACTGCGTCATGCTTTAACACCCCGTCATGCCTTATAACACCCCGTCATGCTTTAACACCCCGTCATGCCTTATAACACCCCGTCATACCCGCGCAGGCGGGTATCCAGTGATACGGAGTGCCAGCCTCTGGGTTCCACCCTTTGGCCCGTAAACGGCGCACCTCTGTGGCACGGACTTATTGAGAAGTTACGTGATGTAGACCCAACTCCCAGTGTTTCATGAATTTGTACCACCACACAGCTATTGACTACAATGACTGATGGGGGTGTTTGAGTGATTATTCCAGTACAAGAAACCTCTCTGACAGGTACAACTTTCTGGAGATTTCGGTAAGGCAATGAGCGGCACACCCATATTTGAGATCCCAACCAACGGGTTCAATAAAAAGGTAGCCATCCCCGACCCCAAACCGGGCAGAGTACCGGGCAACATGGCGATCTGGGTGGCCATCTTCTCCGAGATGAGCGAGTTCGCAATGATGTTTATCATCATCTTTCTCGCCATGGTGCATAACCCCGAACTATTTTCTGCAGGGTCGGGCAAGCTCAACACCCTCGCCGGGATGCTCAATACCCTTACCCTGCTCTCCAGCAGCTACTTCGTCGTCAAAGCGGTTCATTGCATCCGCCTCGACCGTCCTGATCTCTCAGCACGCTGGATGTGGAGAGCTGTGGCTGCCAGCGCACTCTATCTGCTAATCAAATATTGGGAGTTTCAGTGGAACAGCGCCCAGGGATACAGTGCTGAAACCGATCTTTTCTTTACCGTCTACTACTACACCACCTTCAACCATTTCCTCCATGTAGGCTGGGGTAGCGGCGCGCTTCTTTGGGGCATATACCGGCTGAATACCGGTGCATACAGTGCCGGTGATCATGAAGGACTTGAGACAATCGCCAGTTACTGGCACATGATTGACCTTGCCTGGATCGTGATTTTCCCCCTGCTTTACGTATTGAGGTAAATATCAATAATGCAGTTTAATCTTCGTAATATCGATTTTATCTGGATGCTGCTGATGGCCGTCACGGTAATCAATGCGCTGATCGCAGAAACCTCTGACGGCGGGCTTCTGATATCCGTAGTAATCGCAATATCCGTCGCTTTTAAAGGCCGCATGGTTGTGCAGCGCTTTATGGAGTTACACAATGCCAACCGTTTTATCCGTAATATGATGAATGCTTACTTCTACGTTATTCCGCTACTGATTGTACTTGTCCAGGCTTATCCTGAAACAATTGCACGATTAACCACGCTTAATTGATCCTTATTACCCCTGAAACTCAGCCGGAAATAAAGAAATCCGGTCTTGTCAGCCACCTATAGTTCTTCTCCACAGGTACGAAATGGATGCTATAATACGCGGCTTTATTTCACCTCAATACAGATCACGATACTATGGCGCTTAACCAAGAACTATTGAATGCGGTCGACTTCACCAAGGGAAACGGTCTGGTAACGGCGATTGCACAGGATGCCGACACCGGGGAGATCCTGATGCTGGCCAATATGAACGAAGAGTCTCTGGGCATGACCCTTGAGCTGGGCGAGGCGGTCTACTGGAGCCGTTCACGCGAAAAACTCTGGCACAAGGGGGAGGAGAGCGGCAACGTTCAGAGGGTCAGGGAGCTCTACATCGATTGCGACGGTGACGCCATCCTCATGAAGATTGAACAGGTCGGCGATGCAGCCTGCCATACCGGGAAGCGCTCCTGCTTCTTCCGCAGGGTGGATAGTGGTGCCGTAGTTGATGTTGGCGTACAGGTGTTTGATCCCAAAGAGGTGTACAAGAAATGATGACCGATGAGACCCGCCTGCGCATTGGCATCCCCAAGGGGAGCCTGCAGGAGACGACGAAAAAGCTCTTTGCCCTTGCCGGATTCAATCTGCACATCTCCGGTCGCTCCTACTATCCTGATATCGATGATTCTGAACTTCAGTGCATCCTGATCAGGCCTCAGGAGATGGCCCGCTATGTAGAACTGGGGGTACTGGACTGCGCCATCACCGGCCTCGACTGGCTGTTGGAGACCGGCGCCGATGTGCAGGAGTTGACCGATCTCAAGGCGCCCTGGTCAAACTACGGCACGGTGCGCTGGGTGATGGCATCCAAAGAGGGTTCACCCTTCAACGACGTCAAAGATCTGGAAGGGAAGCGTATCGCCACAGAAGCAGTGGGAATGACCCGACGCTTTCTAGCCGACCACGACGTCACTGCTGATGTGGAGTTCTCCTGGGGCGCAACCGAGGTGAAACCACCGATTCTGGCGGATGCCATAGTGGATGTCTCAGAAACCGGATCCAGCCTGCGGGCCAACAATCTCAAAGTGATGCATGTTGTGTTGGAGAGTACCCCACGTTTTATCGCCAATCACAACTCGCTCCAGGATGACTGGAAGAAGGACAAGATCGACCGCCTGTTGATGCTACTTGAAGGAGCGATACGGGCTGCCACAAGGGTCACCCTGGCGATGAACGTTCCACGCAACAATATCGATGACGTACTGGCTCTGTTGCCAGCCCTATCCACCCCCACCGTCTCCACCCTGGCAGATCCTGAGTGGGTGGATATCAGTACGGTGGTGGAAGAGAAGTTGGTGCGTGACCTACTGCCCAGACTCCACCTGGCCGGTGCCCGCGGCATCATAGAGATGCCCATCAACAAGATAATCGAGTAATTTCCAACGTAACTATTCAGCTCACCCCTAAAATCCGCCATTTCTGCGTTACAAAATGATCATTTACAGCTGTAAACTCACATTTTGCGCCTTGTACTGACGAATTTTAGGGGCAATCTGAACAGTTACGGTATAGTGCTGAATAGTTACTTTCCAGCATTTATTAACCGGCCTCGACATTCACCACTGTCATGACCTTAACTTCAATCTCTGACCTGTTTGGTGCGGCGAATACTCACTTTAATCTCATCCACCAGGGAGATCGCGAGAAGCTTCTGCAGCTCACAAAATCGCTGCTCTCCCACCCTGCTGACTCTACAGATGAGATCATGGAGGTCGCGCGCTCGGCAGCTTCGCGCTGGATCGGGATTGACGATACACCTCCGATACCTGTTTGGCGCTATCGATATTAACGCCCAAGTCACGTATTACCCCATCGTGGATGCTGTATATCCAGCCATGCACCGTCAATAACTGACCACGCTTCCATGCGTCCTGGACAATGGTCGTATGGCAGACGTTGGCCACCTGCTCCACCACGTTGAATTCGCACATCAGATCGACACACTCGTCCTTGTCGATACAGGCGCCCAGCCGATCCCGATAGCGAGCATAGAGATCCTTTATGTGCCGCAGCCAGTTGTCGATCAGACCGTAGCTGCTGCTTCCCATGGCAGCCGCGACACCACCGCAGCCGTAATGGCCGCAGACGATTACGTGCTTCACCCTGAGCACCTCCACCGCGTACTGAATCACTGACAGACAGTTGAGATCGGTATGGATCACCATGTTCGCCACGTTGCGGTGGACAAACAA
>JBEVXV010000040.1:0-3491 GCA_040505915.1 Sedimenticola sp.
ATATCTATATTAATTAACAAAAGCAAGTCTGGACAATTTTTGTACATATATTACGTTTTATATAGTGTTTCCATGGCAACGGATTACAATAAATTATATAACTTCTAGTAGGCTTGTTAAGTGCACAAAATAGGGGTTTGACTTCAAGTCATGATGCAAAGGTCCCCTTTGGTATGGAAGTTCCCTAGTACCATAGGAATATTTTTATCCAAAGACACACGCTCTATCTCATATTCAAGATGGCCGCCGGCAGCCATTTTGAAAACAAGGCCAAATAATGTCTGACACTATATAATATGTAACAAAATTTCATTTAAAATTATCATGTGTTAGTTATTTTCGTGATAACAATATTTACAGACCTTAGGTAATTTAATAAAATAATAAAGAAACTGTATTTCAAATCCAAGATGGCCGCCGTTGGCCATTTTATGGACAAAAACTGCTAAATCCGAGCCTTAAAAATGCTTGACAATATAAATGTAACAACAATTCATTTAAAATTAGCGTGTGATTGTCCTTGTCGATAAAAGAATACTTCAGGACCTTAGATCAATGAAAAAAATAATAATAAAGAAGCGGTATTTATAATCCAAGATGGCCGCCGCCGGCCATTTTGTGAACAAAATCGGCTAAATTTATCCGAGACGAAAATTATGCCTCACATTATGCATGTGACGTAATTTCATTTAAAATTTTCATGCGATTGACCTTTTCGATAAAAATACTACTTTAGGATCTTATATCAATGAAGAAAAAAATAAATAAGCCGTATCTCGAATCCAAGATGGCCGCCGTCGGTCATTTTGTGGACAAAACGACCAAATCCGAGCTCTCAAAGCGTTTGTTGTATATATAATTATAGCACTTCTGTCCCAACTGTACTGTTTTCACATGAAACACATACCTTGTGGTATAGAATAGCATGCATACACTCCAAAAAATGTCAAATCCAAGGTGGCCCCCACCATTTATTCATGAAAAAGTCTGGACTTCTAATGGATCACACACCAATCACGAATACTTATATTGTCACGTTTACAATATCAGTGTCCTATGTAATTTTGACATAATGTCAAGTCTATTCTGTATCTGTCACGCTAGTCATGTGCGAACATGTACCTTTGCATCGACATTGGTGCATGCGCGGCTGTTTGTGTAAGCAGCGGGAGGTAGGCGGCATGTTCCTAAGGCATGTACAGCTGCTCGCCCTTGTCGCGCCACTTGGCTGGGCCCACCGGTGGGAGGAATGCCTCCGCAAACAGGCAGGAGACACACAAGTCCTCGCCGCACTTGGAGGCGACGTACGCTCCGACGTACCCCAGCATTCTCGCCCTCAAGTGGGTGTACTGGGGCTTGGAGCCATCATAATACGTGAGGATGTGGCCTAGGGTGCATCCTTGAGGTGCGCAAACCAGGGTGCCGCTTGGCGGGTGTCCCTCACGAGGAAATCCAGCTCTCCCTGGTCGGTCACAAGCCTCCGGTTCAGTCTTTTGCCGTCGGCCTTTCTGCCCTGGGTGAACCGATGATGCTGCAGCCCTGGTTTCGGTCCTCAGCAAGCCATACCTCGGTTTGTTTCTCAAAAGCGATGATGGCCTCGCGGATTTTCAGGTGGGGGAGTAAACCCGACTCTACAAGGAAGGCAAGCAGCGGCGTCGGGATCCAACCCTGCTCCGCGAAGTGCCTCCCAAACCAGGAGGGGATGACAGGGTGGACACCTTCCTTGAATTCCCACTCCTGGACCTCGGCAAATCCGGTGCCAATGTCTTTGGGAAGGGGACCGTTTATAGACACTCTGGTCATGCGGTGGCTCGGGTGTCCGAAGCGCTCGGAATAGGGTTTGGCCTCACCATGACCTTGGAAGCTGGCGGGGTAACAGGCATTCAAGTAGATGCTGACGATGTCTCTCCTGTCATAGTCCATGGAGTTCCAGAGACCGCCATGGCCGTGTTCTACACAGGCCTTTTTGATACCTTCGAGGAGACCGGCTGGTGTCGGTTTCCAGTCGTTGCGCTCTTTGGCCATGATGCTGGCCGCGTGGTTCACCCCGAAAGCCCTGTCAGCCATAGACTCATCAACTAGTAGGGCACAGGCTTCCCAGAGTCGGTCTTGGGCTCACTGTGTTCTATTGGTGCAGCCGTCTTGGAGCAAAAACTGGTCCGCGTTGAGCTGGTTGTCTCCACCACCAAGAAGCCAGACTGCGATAGGCTGGTCTCGTGTTGCTTCTCGGATGGCCTGCCAGACGTCGCCCTCGTAGATGTGGACCTGCCTGGACTGCGGGAAGTGGAGGTCTTTGGACCAGGCATGGCCGTTGTGGCAGATGAGCTCTACCGGGTTCCATCTACTCGCCCAGTATTTGCCGGTGTTGCAGATGTCCTCGCCGGCTATGTCCCGCAGGATAATTGCCCGCTTCAGTATCTTCTCCAGGCCCACGACGTCCTCAACCATCACCCCTGTTTCATGGACTCTCTCCTCCCAGTCCTGTATCTTCCGAATCCTCACGGGGGTGAGGCCTTGGACCCTCAAGGCACCTTCAAAGTGCTCAACCACTCTCTGGGCGACGCAGTTGAGGTCGCCATCTCTCATCGAAGCCAGGTCGGCAGGGTCTTGGTCTCTGAGAGGATATAGGCCATACACGACCGCGGTAACAGGGTAAGCGTTCTGGTAGAAGACTTTGTCGATACCGGTTATAGCACCTGGCGCAGTGACTCGGCTGACCTTAATGACACCTTGTCCCTTCCTCTTGGCTCTGACCTGGTCGAACTTGCCTTCGACGACCCAGTCGCCTTCATCATGTTCCCGCAGAACATATTATGTCAAATTTGATAGTGAACTATATGTGTTACATGTATACTGTTGCACACATACATTCATAGTAATTGTCCCGTGATTGGGGTGTCCCCAATCTTATCGTTGTGTTTATATAAATATACACTACTTGATGCCCAGCAAATTAATCTAGTCAACATGTACGTAACATTGTTTGAGTATTTACTATAAGTACATGTATATATAATGTGTATAGCGATGCGATTGTTGTGCGGATACATGTATGATGGCATTCGAATAGTATTCCGTCAAACTGGAGTTTATTGTATTTGAAACCAATGTAAACATATGCATACACTATTCGTCATTCAAGAAATGGAACTATGTATATTTTAAAATATGTTAACAACTTTACATGCATATCAACATATATGAGTGTGAAAGCTAGTCAGAATATTCATAGGTCGCAAATACATTAAGATCTCCATTTGCAGAACACTTCAAGTATTTTTCTATCAGGTCTATATTGTTTTTGCGTTTTTATCCTAATTTGCCAATGCTTACCCTAGTGGAGCACGAATCTAGTCATAGCGTACCAAAGTACCAAACCTAGTCATAGCGTACCAAAGTACCAAACGTAGTCATAACGTACCAAAGTACCACAACTAGTCCTAGAGTACCGAAGTGATGGTGAACTCACTGATGTAAGAAATTAAATAAAT
>JBEVXV010000041.1:0-6245 GCA_040505915.1 Sedimenticola sp.
ATTGAAAGCCTCGACACCAGGTAAGAAATATTTTGATATTTACAATAACAGATGAAATAAATTATGGTACACAATATCATTGACATATGCGATCCATCTTCAATCAGGTTCGGAAGCATCGCACCTGTGGCGGCGTCAATCCCCACGGCATCAGGTACGAAACTCTTCGATATTTTCTGACATCAACAGCGCTCATGTATTATCCTAACATGCTGTACACATCGTAGATAAATATCTAGTGAATCCGGCTTAAGAGAAGCAACCTAGTCATATGCTTCATCCGCATCAAACATGCTATCTAGTAAGCTGTCAGGCTCAGGGGCATCTGTTTCATCAACATCCACCGTATCCACTTCTTCCTCTTCTTCTACCAGTAGATCTATCATTTCAGTTGGCAGGTAATCCCCCTCTGTCCATTTGCACTCCAGTGTTCCGTTTATGACCTCCCACCCACGGCCATTTGGTGGCGGTATGCATGCATTCGATTGGTCAGCGCTGCACCAAATGAGGGTTTGGTGATTAGCTCTCATTATATGCATTCTCAACGATGACCTGCATGGTGGCAGAATGCTAAGATCAGCGCCATTGTAACTTGACAGCAGCTCTCCTGACTTGGGACTGAACTTTTGCAGGAATAGCTCCATGCGCAGTTTGTTTATGTCTGTAATACTAGTACTAGTACTCCTGTACATCAGACACACAAAGTGTTCAAGGTCTTCGAAGAGTTGTGGTTCTACAGAAGGGAACAAACCCAACTGCATGAATGTGTCCGTGAATTCTGGGTGCCTCTGAAGTAGTTTTAGCGGTGTCAACTTTCCACGACGAACGAAAGCACTCGTGCTGTCACAACCGGTGAACGCATGAAGTGCTGGCAATGCCAAACACAGCTGCGTACCAACCTCAGCAATGATACCGTGTATGTCAAGCAGTCGTCGTTTGTTGCCGACACCGGTGTCAAACAGCACACGCTGTTTCACCTGCTGTGTAAACCTGAGTAACAGTACAAACACGTCGGTATCTGGAGATCTGACAACAATTGTATTGTTCTCCGATACATGCGATGCATGGTGCAAACAATGCAATACCAGCCGTGTGTCTGCTTCCTCTTGTGACGAATTCAGTTCTTCTATTTCGTCAGTGTGTGTTGATATGCCATCCATACTAGTTAATTTGACGCATTTGGTTTCACACACAAACACAATTGTTCTTCCCTTCACCTTGTGTGCGTATTTATCTTGCATCCATTCATTAAGTAGGAGTTTGCACAATTGTGTCTTGTTCACATCGTTCGAGAGGAACTGCTTCCAGTCACGTGGAACCTTTGTCAGCGGTCCCTTGATCAAGTAGGTATTTGTGGTACCTCTTCGTTGTCGTTCATTGGTTTTAATTGACAGAGGATGGTACGTGTCTGTTACAAAATCCACGCGTTCTGCTTTCGGCATTTGGTCATATAGACTCTCCGCCAGATCTGCAAATGTGTTGGGCAAAGCAGTTTGCATATGTAGAATTGCATTTCCGTCAATGATGTAGCTCACCTGTTCTAGCGGAGGCCTGTCAACCATATGCGTCTGCCCTTCCAGTTGGTGCATCAATTTCGCTTTGTCAGTCCTTGTCGGTGATCCATCAGCTGTTGCAAGCGACCATGGAACTGGACCTAACGGGTAACTGAAGACCTTAGCCATGTCAATGTTGTTCCTGAGTGCAATGGAAACGAGTTGTCCAAATAAATTCCGTTCTGCTACTAGTTCCTTTGACTTTCGCTTTGGACTCGTAAGTATCACCGATTTGGCAAGCGTTGCAAATGTCTTGAGTTTTTGTTGCTTTATTGGCGCATGGAAGCTGGCAGATCTTTCTACAAACCTCTCTTGTACAAACCGATCAAATGCTTGCTTTCCGGTATCTCTAGCAGTGAGCAGATCGTTTTCGACTGCTTTCGAAACTGGAGCCCCTGACGATATGCAATAGAGCGAATCCTTGTCGGACACAGTAAATGGGTCGATGAAATTGCCTATTGCATCCACAACCTTTTTGACATCAGCCTCACTGTGAGCAATTTCGGTTTTTCTTGTGTCTTTGTGGGATGAGCTATCTTGTGGATTCATGTCCGCCAGTTCCAGTGTGGCATTCAGATAGCCTGCACGGCGATGTCTTGTTGTACACCACCTGTAGTATGCCGCATAGTTTCTACTGAAGCCTATGATTCCACCATGAGACTTGGCATGGCGATTGATTGTCTGTTCGATTGTGATGTCTACAGCATTTCTTGACGAAGGAACACTAGACCGATTCACGCTGAAACCATTCTTCCTCAGGAGTTATTCTACCCCGGGATGTGTCTGGTCTATGTTCAGCAGTGTCATTAGATATGTAGTGGCGTATCGTGCATAGTTCTGGTGGTCATAGCTGAAGAACAATGGACACATCGTCTGAAGACATTTTATGTGCAGGTCCAGGTTGTTTTCCTTAGTGGCCCGCAAAAATCGCAGGACTGTGTACACAGCAGTCATGTACCCAAACCAGAACTGTGCTGTCTTTCCAAGGCTTCCTTCGCTAACTCTGGTCCGAAAATCATTGTAGAGCTCGAGCCATTCCATGCATTTGTCATTTGCCTTGAATTCTGACAATCGAGCTTCACTGGGATCCTTTGCGAGGTGATCAATTATGATCCGTTCCTCGTTTCCATAAATGCCACCTTCCGATTCTTCAAATGCCTGTAGCAGTTGACGTTCCAGCCCCTCGAGTAGGGTCTTATGAACACGCAGTGCTCGGTTGTAGTGTTTGCCTGTAATGACCTTGTTGATTGATCCGCTTGCACATATTCCGGACTCGATTACAATTTCTTCAAATCCACTCCCTTTCATATGTTTTCCAAGCGCGCCTAGGTACGAGCAGGTAGTGTGAAAGATTCCCATGCGGACAAACACATCGCTGTACATTTCTGGATTTTGCCAGATGATCGAGTAAGCCTTCCTAGCTACCGCCAAATCAAAGGTCACAATTGTGTGTTGCTGTCCCACTTCTTTTGATGCAGCCTGTGAAAGTTTCAGAACATGTTGCACTGTTGCATTCTCCGTTATCGGGTGATTAACTGGTGCCATATAATCTACGGTGGACATCACTTCATTGCTAACACTCTCGTCACTGTGCCCTGTTAAGGAAACCCAGCCTGCCCACCCGGGTACTGTTTGTGACGAATGCTCCATATGTGCCCTGCACAATTATCCATACCATGTCTGATAAGTGTGCCTGTGTTTCAACATTGCTGTCTGATACATGTACAGTATGAACCTGGATATTTGGTTCCGATTTGTCTTTCGCATAGCATGGCTCCATCACTTCAGTTGTATGTGCGCTAGAACGCAGTTTTGTCTTGGGTACCTGTGTACATTGCTCGGTGGGTATTGTTTCAGTCACCTCTTGTATTATTATTCCATGAGCTGTATGTGTTGTTCCTGCGCCGGTGGGAGTTTCCTCAAGTAGATCGAAATTGTCCCAACACAAATGGGTCACAATATTACCCCTGCGCTGAATAGTAGGCGGAATGACACTTTGCCTAATCGCTATACTGTTACACATTGCCGTCTCAAGCTCAAGAAGTGTACTGTATGACACACAGTGGCCGAATCGATTGAGTAGTGTGATTAATTCTGCACTTCCTGTCAGGTGCCTAACCGACATTCCTAGGAGTAGATGTTTGGGCATTTTCCACTGCCCTCTTGTTGTAGTGTAACATATGTCCTGTGCAATTGAACCAACCAATCGTAGTTTGGTGTTCGAAGCATCAGCAAGTGCCTTTTTTGTCAGTACGTGACAAACAAACTCGCGTACAAGAGGCGGTGGTTCTATCTCGTTCAGCAGGAACTCTGTCGATGGTGGCCATGGTAGATCACCGGAATCTTTATGGAGCTCCAGTATATTTCTCCGCAGAATTAATGCTGCTTCTTCTAAACGTTTTGAGTCTGACGCAGCCAGCTCGAACGCAAACTCAACTGCTTGTCCCCCTGGTAATTCTGCCGAATACACCAGCTCACTCTTGTAGTTAGGCTGCCAGAATTTGATCCGGCAACCAAACACTTTGATTAGTTTATCCTTGAGTTTGTATGTCTTGTACGACTGGTTGTAGAATTGTGGGTGGTTTTCTAGCATAAATGCTAAGTACTTTTCCTTGATCATCGTCATACGTTCAACGTTCGCCCCCTCAATTATGCTGCTTTCAATGTATGCACATATGTGTTCAACAGCAGCCATATGGGCAGCCTGTTCAGATTTCGACTCATTACTTTCTTCATGAGTTCGCATTTCATTCCGTGTGTCCATGCGATTGTAGTCTCTGTAACATGACCTATGATAGTGAGCCTCTCTTGCTATTATGTCAACTCCAAGTATTTTTCCATAAACAGCATCTTGCTTTCGCTTCGCGGACGATTGGATGGCCGCTGCTCTTGCTGCCGGCCAAACGCATTTGATGAGGTTCTCTTCCTTCTTCTTAAACATTTTTCACTTTTGGTCAGAGAATAGACACTCGTCTGCGGGAAACAATGCTGATGCTGTTTCAGCAGACTGCCTTCGTCTCTTTCTATCACTTGGTCCAGCTTCGTATTACGTTAGTAAAGTTGCGATAGCAGGCCAATGCATGCCATACAAATGCGGAAAGAAAGTTTCGGGTACATTTTCGCACACATGACTCAGTTTCTGCTCGGTACTACCTCTTGTTTTCCGAATTTCAACTGCATTGTGTATTTGTTTGAAGCATGTTTCTGATACCGGTTGCACTTTACAGCCTAGTGGAGTGCTAGAAAGGTGGACAATGCATGACAAACCCTTACAACGCTTTGATTTTTTCTTTTTAGGCTGACGTTTAAGTGTCAACGGCTTCTCGTCTGTAGACATTTTTTCTGCCATTTGCACAATGTACAAAACATGGAAGGTACGCTGTCATGCGAATGAACATGTAGTATCACGACGTTATGTTATTAACACAGAGTGTCTGGTGTGGCCGAATTTTGATTGGCAGTGCTGTTTTACAACTGAAATAAAAAGCACGTGGAACCTGATGTGTCTGGCGTGATATTTACTGCGCTGTACCGTGACAAACGCATTGTATCGACTAATTCGCACGGAACAACGCTGTGATTTTTAACTAGCCGATTTCAGTCTGCACATGGCAGCTAATTTGTGACGTTGACTGACAAAATGTACCGAAAGACATTTGAGACCAGCGTAACGCCAGATGTGACAGTATGATAATGGCACATGCTGTTCGCTATTCAATCTATATTATGAAGTGTCATTTCTATTGAATATATTAGATCCAGAACAGACTGCATGTCAATACATGTGTAAGTCAAGACATCCATAGGTCGCATATGTCATAAGATTAGGCCATGGGCCAAATATGGAAACCCTACCCCTGCGTAAAACACACATTATATTACGCAATTGTCATGTATATTGATATCCATCACATGGCATTAATTTGCGGTGTAAAAAGTGGTTCAAATGCCACTTATCATCAGTTAACATGGAACATTGTTGAAAACACGCCTTTTTTGGCGGCCATTTTGAAATTTCCACCATTTATATCATGAAGTCAAGACAATATGTATTACATAATTGATATGCATATTGATATGCATTACAAGGTATAAGTTACAATGTTAATAGCGGTTCCAATAACACTTAACAGCAGTTACAGTGCAAACTTTTCACAAAAACTCACCTTTTGGCGGCAATTTTGAAAATTGCGGCCATTTGGTAAAATAAATTTATTTTGAATGTATCACTCTGTTTTATATACAATTAGGGAGTGGATAAGAACGATTTAGAATGTTTAAATCGGTCCTAAATCCGGTTAACAGGCGATAAAGCTAGTCCTGTAAACCAAAACAATTGTTTTTGGCGGCCATCTTGGAAAATGACCGCCATTTGTTCATCCAGCGGCTTTGTAATGGCAGACCTTCTGGAATGACAGACAATTGACTACTGAATTTGAAAATCATAGTGGCGTTATGTACCACAGGGGGTGGGGGTGGGGGAGGGGGGGGGGTTATTGGTGGCCCAAAGACTATTGGTGGCCCAAAGACTAGTAGTAGGCGGCACTTTTTTCTGTTTTATTTCAGTTGCTGCTACCCTGGGCAACCGTAAACATTGCTCAAGAATGCCGCCGTACCTACAGGCAGTTCGCTGCGCACCACAGGCAGTCCCGCGCGTGCCACATGATGTGCGACGCGTGCCAAAAAGATTAA
>JBEVXV010000042.1:0-1512 GCA_040505915.1 Sedimenticola sp.
CAGTAAAATACAGAGTTTTATGCAGCAGGCTCAATGATGACTATGTCGTGGGATGCGGCGAATATCTGCGGGTTTGCTCCGGTGATGACAATTGTTGATGATCTTTCACGACTATCTCGTGCTGAAGATATGCCCTTACTTATCTCTCGAATAAAGTTTTTTGGGGCACGAGTACTCAGTTTTGATGGATTCGATTCAGATCGGGAAGATTCCAAGATTCAGACCTGGATCAGAGGCTTGGTGGGAAACATTTATCTGGATGATCTTGCCAAGAAGACTCACCGTGGACTCAAAGGACGAGCCCTATCAGGGCACTCCGCTGGAGGTCTCTCCTACGGATACCGGTCAATCCCTGCCTATGAAGGCAAAAAAATCATCGGCTACAAGCGTCAGATTGAAGAACAGGAAGCAAAGATCGTCCGCAGAATTTTTGAGCAGTATACCCAAGGGCTCTCTCCAAAAGCCATTGCTGATGAGTTAAACCAACAAGGCATACTTTCACCCAAGGGAAGTACCTGGGCATGCACTGCCATCTATGGACACCAGAAGAAAGGAACTGGAATACTCAACAACGTAATATACATCGGACAGGAAATCTGGAACCGCTCAAAGTGGATCAAAGACCCGGTCACAGGCAAACGTAAGCGCCTAGAGAGGCCTGAGGAAGAATGGGTAATCAACCAGTCACCAGGTCTGCGTATCGTCCCTCAGGAGCTCTGGGAGGCCGCTAAGAAAAGGCAGCAATATACCGCTGAGAAGATGCACGAAAGAAAGCATAACAAAAACTATGGTACAGCTGGAAGAGCCGGGAAATATATTCTTTCTGGCCTGCTGAAGTGTGGATGCTGTGGCGCCAATTACATCATGGTCAACAAAGCCTACTATGGCTGCGCTACCCGGATAAACCGGGGAAAGAGTGTTTGCTCGAATACGCAGTTGATCAACAGGGAGGTAGCAGAAGAAATTTTTCTGGAACACATACGCAAGGATCTCCTCTCCGCTGAAGCCTATTCATTCTACATCGCCGAGCTCAACCGCCTTTCCAAGACAAACTGTACCAGGACAGAGGAATTCGAAAAGGATCTGAAAATCGCTGAGAAGGAGATCTTCAATATTCTTGAGGCCATTAAGACAGGGAATAGTCACCCCATCCACCAAAAAAGCTCTGGAACAGGCTGAAGAACGAAAAAATCAGGCTGAGAAAAGCATAGAGGCGACCAAGAAGACAGTCATTGACCTCGTACCACGCGCTAAGGACACATACCTTCGGCTGGTAGAGCAACTTGGAGAAATTACAGATGTGAAATCGGCCCAACAGGCCATTTCAGAGCTCTTGGGAGAGATTGTGCTCCACCCCACAGAACAGGGATTAGAGGCTGAATATGAAAATGGCGGCCTAGTGGCCGCCATATCAAGAAATGTGGTAGCGGGGGCAGGATTTGAACCTACGACCTTCGGGTTATGAGCCCGACGAGCTGCCAGACTGCTCCACCCCGCAACTGACGAGGGCGC
>JBEVXV010000043.1:0-4869 GCA_040505915.1 Sedimenticola sp.
CACCACATTCGCCTGCAGTCGTATCCTGCCCCACTAACGGTGTTACGCCCCCACCTAGTGGCGCAAATGATAAGCTAAACAAAGTTCCAAAGAAAGCCACTAAATCAAAAGCTAAAGAGGAAAATGACAATCTCGTTCAGGTTAATAAGCAACAAGCAAAGTTCATAATTGACCTTGAACGCAAGGTCAATGACCTGAAAGTACATTTAGATTTGCTTCAAAAGCAGTTGCTGCTCAAAGCAGATAACCCGACTACATCCCAACTAAATAACAACCAACAACAACAGTGTGACAACCCTACTGTGGAGGAACGGCTCAGTAGTATAGAGACACTGATTAGAAATCCGAGCACATCCAATAATGCTGCTTCCCAGATGGTAGACTCCGCCTCCTCATTACTTATGCAACAAGCTCTGATTGAAAATAAATTTATGGAACACAGACTCCGCCAGTTAGAAACTCAGGTAATGGTCAGCCAGTCACTGAATGCATATAACAGTAGTATGCATGCAAACACAATTCCTCATAACCCTCCGTATCCGTACATGCACATGTCAATGGCACAACCAACTACACATGCTGCGCAAACACATATATGCAGGGGTACGGGCTATAGTCCAACCTACCCGCAGATGCATAAACCATGGGTACACCCGTATCAGCCTGTATATGGTCCCCAGACCAACATGCTGCATATCCCCCCAGTGCCAACCAACGGTTTGCCACAAGGCCTGCCACATGTACATGTACCTCCGATACCACAAGGTAGCCAGACACATGTAAGGCCTCCTCAGTTCTACCAAGGACAACATTTCACACAAATGCCAGTCCCTCAGAACATGCAGTACTCGGGCTCACCTAATCAACATGCTCCTCAGACACGGCGTATGAACCAGTCTAGTCTGATTGCGTCACATGATGGTCAATCTAATGAATTACATCAAGGTCAAGGTCAAACACACATGTTGAAGCGACCCACCAGAGTGGAAACACAACCCCATGCATGTTCAGAAACACACACAGTAGTAACACAGACATCAGAGAAACATGATCCCAAATTCATTGGTGATCAACTCCCAGCTTGCGAATCTCCACTGTTACTGAACAATAATGCAGATGCAATGCGTGGCGCTCAACGGAAACCTAACGCGGTCTCGCCACATTCACAGGCCAAACCAATTACTCGTTCTTTTTTATCCCTTCCCCCGCCGACACCGAAACCCCCAGAACAGATCACCATAGATCTGACCCAGATCACATCAGGAAGGCAGTCAGTCTAGTAAGTTTTAATGTCGAGGGAGCTGTCCCCAATGCAGCATACTTACATGAACTATCTGAAAAACATGAGATTATGTGTGTGCAGGAAACCTGGCTATGGCATTTTCAAAAAGACGATTTACAAAACATTATACCAAACTGTGACTTTCACATTAGATGTGCCGACAGCAACAACTTCATCTCAAACTTCAACTCTCCAAGGGGGAAAGGCGGGGTGGCTATTATCTGGAATGCAGAACTTACTAAAGATGTGAAGAGGTTAGAAGATGGAAATGAAAGAATTATTGCCATTGAAGTTGCGACAGGAGAAAAACCAGTGTGCATTATAAACTGTTATTTGCCAACAAATGAAACTGGATCAACGGCCAAATATCGCGAACATATTGATATACTGAACCATTTCATGGATAAATACAGTTCGACACATGACATTATCGTTTGTGGTGACTTTAATGGTAGTATACGTGAGAATAGATCAAACCAGCATGATAAGGCTCTGAAAACTTTCTGTGCAACTCATAACTTAGCGTCTCACGTTACTATTGACAAACCTACATTCATACATCACTCGGGAAAATGTTCCTCACAAATAGACTACATATTCACATTCAAGGACTCTGAACTTATCAGAGACGTAACTATCTCCGACAGTGAAGCGGTGAATACATCTTCACATGTTCCTGTATATGGAACTATTAATACAGTGTGTGGTAGGCAGTCGCGTACACAGAACAAACGCTCCGTGAAAGCTATGTCTAAGATTCAGTGGGAAAAACTAGACTCTCATAAATACCAGAGCATTATCTCCAGCAAACTGGATATTAGGGAGGCCAGTGACGCAATGGACTGTGAAGTGGAAGCAAATTTTTTAACGCAGACAATTTTAAGTGCAGCTACTAAATCGGTTCCAACAAAACGTTGTAGGCTAAAGGGCCCAAAATGGAAGGCATCACCCACAGTAAGGAAACTTCTGAAAACATGTAAAACGACACACCGCAACTGGAAGTATAGGAATAACAACAGTGGTGATTCTGATGTGCTATTCAGAGAACGTAAGCTGGCCAAGAAAGCATTACGTACACAAATTAGAATAGAGAAATCACAATCCAAAGACACTCTCATTACAGAACTTATGTCAAACCCTACCTCTAAGCTGTTTTATAAACTGGTGAACAGGAACAGGAAAACTAGCGCTAACAATACGAACTGTATCAAGTATAATGATTCGGAGCTACTGGATCCGGGCCACCAAGTGAATGCCTTCGCAGAGTTCTACGAAGACCTGGCGACACCCAAGAATGAAGCTCACTTCGACCTTGACTATGCTGCAGAAACAAGTGAAAAGTTAAACTATATAAAAGAAATTTGTTCAGTCGACAACCAGAACGTGACAAATATAGTTATATCGCAGGAAGATGTAGAAAAAGCAGTGAAGCGTATGAATACGGGTAAAGCTAGTGATGAGTTTGGACTCTGTGCTGAGCACGTGAAATTAGCCGGTGATTCCGTTATTCCATTTATCACAGAACTATTTAATCAAATATTAAAGGCAGGCAAAATACCAAGCTGTTTTAAGTCCGGTATACTGACACCAGTGCATAAGAAGGGCAAAGATGTTACACTGATTGACAATTATCGAGGTATTACAGTCACAGCAGTGATAGGAAAGTTGCTAGAATATACTATTTTAGACAAACTAATGGAAACAGGCCTGAATAACGACCAATCCGAACTCCAATTTGGCTTTACTACTAACTATACACCGTCAATGGCATCTCTCATGCTATCCGAATCGGCCTTCGACGCAAACTTAATCGGTGAACCTTTATACATTGCCACTATGGACAGCCAGAAAGCTTTCGACAAGCAAGATCATAAGTTAACGTTGTGTCAACTATATACTCAGGGAATAGATGGTAGTCTATGGAATGTTGTAAATGACTTGTATGAAGGCCTCACGTCAAAAGTGAAATGGCAAAGTGAAACAAGTGGCAGATTTAAAGTTCTACAAGGCGTACGTCAGGGAGGCATTCTGTCTACTCATCTATATAAGATGTATATTAATCCGCTTCTATTAGATCTTGAAAAAGCCCGGCTCGGAAGGCACATAGGGACAGTGTATGCAGGCTGCCCGACCTGCGCGGACGATATCCTTCTCATCTCCTCGTCGCCAATTGAATTGCAGGAAATGCTGAATGTGTTATTCTCTAACTCGGCAAGAACAAAGTGTACATTTCATCCGTTAAAAAGCTGCGTCATACGACATACAGTATCCAGGAAGCAACTACTGGATGAAACTATATCAAATTGGACTCTTGGTAACAAGCTCATGGCGGTGAAGGCGTGTGCTGAACATCTCGGATTACAGAGAGGCAGTAAAACTGAAAGCAATGACAATATTGAAAGGAGAATAAGTCTCGCCCGTCGAACGTTGTATGCGTTAATGAAAACCGGTCTTCATGGTACAAATGGTCTAAGTCCTGAAGTCTCGTACAAGCTTTACCAGTCGTATGTTTTGCCAAGACTCCTATATGGTCTAGAAACCATCCCACTTCGGAAAAAACATATAAAACTATTGAATGACTTTCATAATGAAACACTAAGGAACTTTCAATCCCTACCACAACGCACAGCATTATCGGCTGTATTACTACTTATCGGTGCACTGCCGCTTGAAGCTGAATTGGACAAGAGACATTTAAGCCTCCTTTATTCATGTATACATGCAGGTAATACAAAACTCCAGGAACTCGCATTCAGGCAGACTTTAATGAACGACCCAGAGAACAAAAGCTTCTTCAATCGAGTGAAAAATATCCTTCAGAAGTACAATCTCCCAGATATACAACTACTAAGTACAATGGACATATCGAAAACAGTCTGGAAAGTTGAATCTAAGAAAGCAATACGCCAATTCTGGACAGAGCAATTACAGTCGGAAGCCAATGAGAAGTCAACATTGAAGTACTGTGTCAAAAATACTCTGCAAATAGGTAGCACTCATCGCGTTTGGAAAACTTTACATTCCTACCGTCAGGACGTGATTCGAGGAACCATCAAAGCAAGAATATTAACAGGCACGTACATGCTGCAGACGTTAAAGGCAAAATTCAACCAGTTCGAGGTGGATCCGATATGTCCGTTGTGTCGTCTAGAGAATGAGGACATTGTACATATGATCACAAGGTGTCCCGCACTTCATGAAGCAAGGAAAGAGCCGATGTCAGCACTAAGACAATTTGTGATTAACAGAGTAGGTCCCATCTACTGGACAAATAACTTCAGCACCAAAGAACAACTAACCAGTGTCATCATCGACAGCAGCGTTCTCAAATCCACGCTTCCGACGCGTAAATGCATGGACTTGCTGGAATCGATTGAAGTTCTTTCTAGAAAACTCTGTTTCACACTACATATGAAGAGACTGAACATACTGAGTGGGGGGTAAAGAGGATGAAACAAACAAAAAATATGAAATGCACCGTATATTTAATAAATCCAGCGACTCAATTTTAATCTGCCACCGTCATTTTATAAGACTATGTAAATATTCATGGTGACTAGTTTTACAAACCAGTATTAAAACAAGCC
>JBEVXV010000044.1:0-4074 GCA_040505915.1 Sedimenticola sp.
GGCGATGTAGGCAACGACCGGCTTAGTAACGTTGGCTTGGATATATTCAGCCGCATCCTCTTCGGCGGTGCCGCCGATTTCGCCGACCATGACGATACCTTCAGTCTGGGGATCCTGCTGAAACAGCTCCAGGCAGTCGATAAAGCTCATGCCGTGAATCGGATCACCACCGATGCCAACACAGGTGCTCTGTCCGAGCCCTGCGGTGGTGGTCTGATAGACCGCCTCGTAGGTGAGGGTGCCGGAGCGGGATACGATGCCGATTTTCCCCTGCTGATGGATCATGCCGGGCATGATGCCAATTTTGCACGCTCCCGGAGTGATCACGCCAGGACAGTTGGGGCCGATCAATTTGCAATCGTAGGCGGCCAGTGCCGCTTTAACCCGCATCATGTCGATAACCGGAATCCCTTCACTGATGCAGACAATGACCTTGATACCGGCATCTGCCGCCTCAAGGATAGCATCGGCTGCAAAAGAGGCCGGTACGTAGATCATGGTGGCTTCAGCACCTGTCGCCGCTACCGCATCGTGCACCGTATCAAAAACGGGTAGATCCAGATGTGTCTGGCCGCCCTTGCCGGGGGTAACACCACCCACCACATGGGTACCGTAGGTGATAGCCTGTTCGGTATGGAAGGTACCCTGCTTGCCGGTAAAGCCCTGGCAGATAACCTTTGTGTTCTTATCTATGAGAATACTCACTGCACTTACCTTTTCCCAGGGCTGGTTCTGAACCAGCCCGATGATGGAATACTTTGATGAGCACCGTGCTACTGCCCAGTCTTACTCATCAAATGACCTTGGAGATCCCGTTACTCAGCCTTTGGCTGCAGCAACCACTTTCTCAGCCCCTTCTGCGAGGTCTGCGGCAGTGATAATAGGCAGACCGCTGTTCTCCAGCGTCTCCAGTCCCTGCTTTGCATTGGTCCCTTCCAGGCGCACAACCAAGGGGATCTTCATATCCACCTCTTTTACCGCCTGAATGATACCTTCTGCGATCAAGTCACAACGAACGATACCACCGAAGATATTGACCAGAACCGCCTCTACCTTCTCATCGGAAAGAATCAGTTTGAATGCCTCAGCAACACGCTCTGCTGTGGTACCACCACCCACATCGAGGAAGTTAGCGGGTGATCCACCCTTGAGCTGAACCAGATCCATGGTCGCCATCGCCAGACCGGCACCATTGACCATACAGCCGATGTTGCCGTCGAGGGTGATGTAGTTGAGGTCGTGCTCTTTCGCTTTCGCCTCCCGCGCATCTTCCTGACTGATATCGCGCATGGCAATCAGCTCGGCTTGGCGGTAAAAAGCGTTGTCATCGAGGTTGATTTTGGCATCGAGTGCAATCAGATGCCCCTCTTTGTCCACCACCAGAGGGTTGACCTCAATAAGGCTGGCATCGTATCTGATGAACAGATCGTAGAGGTTGCACATCATCCTCTGAAACTCACGAACCTGCTTCCCTTCCATGCCGAGGGCAAAAGCCAGCTTTCGGCACTGGTAACCCTGGATACCCGCTGCGGGATCAATATGGGTGGTGTGAATCTGTTCTGGCGTCTCCTCCGCCACCTCTTCGATATTCATGCCGCCCGCACTGGAGGCCATGAAGAGGATCTTCTTCTCGGCGCGATCCATTAGGACACTAAGGTAGAGTTCACGATCGATATTGGTAGGCTCTTCGATCAGAAGCGTATTAACCGGCAGACCAGGCTCTCCGGTCTGTTTGGTCACCATCATGCTCCCAAGCAGTCGCTCAGCCTCAGCCTCGACCTGATCGAGGGTATCGACCAGTACCACGCCGCCAACCTTACCACGGCCACCGGCATGAATCTGCGCCTTCACGACCCAACGTTCACCAGCCAATGTCTGCGCCGCCTCTCGTGCCTCATTTACGGTAACAGCCGGCTTACCCTCAGGCACCGGGATACCCTGCCTGGCAAATAGCTGTTTTGATTGATATTCATGTAAATTCATTCTTTTATTACAACCAGTTTGCTGGAAAAGATGCTATTCTGAGGCAAACCGAAGCAAGAATCAAAAAAATAACCCTAGCAAATAAGCTTTAATTATGGGCCTAAAACTACTTTTTACCCTCGCTGTCATCTTTCTCATCTACCATTTGATTCAGTTGATCAGTAGGCACACCGCCCATAAAGCCCCCAGAAAAAAACCGGATACGGTCTCTGTTGAGGCCGTTCAATGCAGCCACTGCGGTGTCTATCTACCCCGTGCCGAGGCCGTCAGCAACGATGACCATCTCTACTGCTGCCACAAACACCTGGAGGCGGATAAGCAGACCCGTAACTCCTAACCATGGCCGTATTTGAATCCAGCGGATCGCTCAATACCCATGTCATCCTGCCCGACGAGGCGCGGCCGGAACGCGCCCTGCTCTACTTCTTTATATACCGACTGGCACTTGTCACCACCCTTGCCCTGCTGTTTTTCACAGGCTCCGGCCCCTCCCTGCTTGGCAGTCACTATGAGGGACTTTTTGCTCTTACCGTCATCATCTATGTTGGCGTGGTAATCGCCGGGGGGCTATTACTTTACGCGCCATCCCCCATATCACCACAGAATCAGGGCTTTCTGATGGTGTTTGCCGATATCTGCATCATCACGCTACTGATGCACGCCAGTGGCGGTGTCGAATCCGGACTGGGTATGCTAATGGCTGTATCCATCATCTTCGGCAGCCTCATCTGCCATGGCCTGTCATCTGGATTGCTGGCGGCCCTTGCCTCCCTCTTTCTCCTCTCAGAGCAGGTCTACGCCCATATCTTCCACTCATTTCTCACCACCGCCTACACCCAGGCGGGGCTGCTGGGAGTCCTCTTTTTTGCCATCGCCACCCTCTCCCACATCCTCTCACGTCAACTACGCAGGAGCGAAGCGCTAGCGAGCCAGCGAGAGCTTGATCTGGCCAATCTGGAGCAGCTTAATGAGTATGTGATTCAACATATGCAGACCGGTATCATAGTCGCCGACAGCGACAACTGCATTCGTCTGATGAATGAGGCTGCCTGGTATCTGCTGGGGATGCCCAGCTCCGGCACCGATGACCCGCTGGAGCAGGTGAGCCACGATCTGGTAATCCAGCTGAAACAGTGGCAAGCCGATCACCAACACCCCATGGTACCCTTTCGCCCCACCCCGGCGGGCCGTGAGCTGAAAGCCGGTTTCTCCCGCCTCGGAACCCATGGTGATGTGGGCACAGTGATCTTCCTTGAAGACATGGCAACGGTGACACAGCAGGCCCAGCAGATGAAGCTGGCCTCACTCGGCCGACTCACCGCCAGCATTGCCCATGAGATCCGCAACCCCTTGGGAGCCATTGGCCATGCTGAACAGTTATTGAGGGAGTCTCCCGATCTGCCGCCATCAGACCGGCGCCTGATCGACATCATCAATACCAATACCCTGCGGGTAAACGAGGTGATCGAGAACATCCTGCAGTTTTCGCGCCGCAGCCGCTCACAACCCGAAGAGATCATTCTCAAACCCTGGCTACAGCAGCTTGTGGCTGACCTACAGCGCAGCCATCAACTAACTAACGATAACATCCGGTTGCAGATCGAGCCCGACAGCACACTGGTAAGGGCTGACCCCAGCCAGCTGAGACAGATGTTTGTTATCCTCTGTGAAAATGCCATCAACCACTTTAACAAAGAGCAAGATACCCTCTCGATCAAGATCAACGGTGGCATCACGCGGGAGTCGGGAGGACCTTTTGTCGATGTCATCGACAATGGAACGGGAATAGATGCCGAGACAGTACGACAGATCTTCGAGCCCTTTTTCACCACCCGCAACTCCGGAACGGGCCTAGGGCTGTTTATTGCCAAGGAGCTGAGCGAGTCCAACCGTCTGGGGCTCGACTACATCACCATCCCCACCGGCGGCAGCTGCTTTCGTATCACTTTTCCTGGGCGGGGGAATCGACCGATAGAGGATTGATCTTTACTCTTATTGACAAACACCCCGCTACACATACAATTCAAATGAATCTGATCGAATCAGCTACCCACCCCGGCACCTCCGACAGTACTGCCTGAGACCTAAGAA
>JBEVXV010000045.1:0-2658 GCA_040505915.1 Sedimenticola sp.
GTAACTTCTCAATAATCCCGTGCACAACAAAAAAAGTACGGGACTCCCAAGAAGAAAGCGCGTATATTCGACGCCATGAAAAAGGCACTCAACCTGCAAGGCAGACAAGTTACAGCGACAGATCTCGACACGATCCGTGACCTGATTGCCGCCCATCCGGATTGGCATCGCACCCGCCTTTCCCAGGAGCTCTGTCGGCACTGGAACTGGGTGAATGAAAAGGGCTGCCTCAAGGACATGGCCGCCCGTTCCTTGCTGCGAAAGCTTGACGATGGTGAGCTAATCGAACTGCCAGCTCCGGTACGTTCCGCCAACAACCGATTTCGCAACCGGCCTGTCGCGTTGGATTCCCTTGATCTGCAAACCACCTCGATTAAAGGCAACCTATCTACTCTACAACCCATCCAGATTCAGCCAGTAGAAAATACAGAGGCATCACGACAGTTTCGCGGCCTGTTGCAGCAACACCACTATTTGGGCTACTACGGTCCGGTGGGAGAGAACCTCCAGTATCTGATTCATGATCGCCATGGCCGCCTGTTGGGTTGCATGCTGTACGGCGCAGCCGCCTGGCAGATAGCCGACCGAGACCGGTTTATTGGCTGGGATGAAACGGCCCGTCAGCAAGGCCTGTCACGTATCGCCAACAACATGCGTTTCCTGATCCTGCCCTGGGTACAGGTTCCACACCTAGCCAGCCACCTGCTGGCCCGAACCCGTCGGCGCATCTCTCCGGATTGGCAGGAAAAATACGGTCACCCGATTCTGCTGTTAGAGACCTTTGTCGAGCAACAGCGCTTTGCAGGTACCTGCTACCAGGCGGACAATTGGATCTGCGTTGGTCAGACCCGTGGACGCAGCCGTAACCACAAGAGTGGAGACCCCAGAGTACCGATCAAGTCGGTCTGGCTCTATCCACTGTGTCGTGGATTCCGCCGATTGCTTGTAGCGCCACCGACAGACACGGGCTCATAACATTGACCGTATCCTCCCCCAATAAAGTCGAACTCCCCACTATTCCCGAGGCTGAGAAAACACCGACTGTGCGTGCGCTGCTGGCCTTTATCGAACAACAGCAGGAAACCATAGAGAAACAACAAGCAGAAATTGAGGCACTGAAGGCCGAGGTGGTCCGGCTCAAGAAACTACCGAAAAGACCGAAGATCCACCCCAGCACGCTACCCAAGGATGATGACGAACCAGGCGATGACAATAGCAGTAGCGATGACTCCCGCAAAGGTGGGAAAGGCGATGCCAATGGAAAACCAAAAAAACCGCGTAAACGCAAAAAGAATCTCACAATTCACAACACGGAGGTCATTAAGCCCAAGCATCTGCCAAAAGGTTCACGCTTTCTGGGCTACGAAGACTACACCGTCCAGGATCTGCTGATCCAGCCCTACAATACCCGCTACCGCCTTGCACGTTATCAAACGCCGGAAGGAGAAGCGCTGATTGGCACACTGCCCGAGGAGGTGCAAGGTAGCCACTTCGGCACCCTCCTCAAGGGCTTCATCCTCTACCAGTATTTTCATCAACGGGTGACCCAACCTCTGATCCTGCAGCAACTAACTGAATTTGGTATTGACATCTCCAGCGGGCAGATCAGCCATATCCTGATCGAAAACAAAGAAGATTTTCATACGGAAAAGGAGGCGCTGCTCACCGCTGGTATCAACAACAGCCGTTACATCCAGGTCGATGATACCGGCAGCCGCCATGACGGCAAGAATGGTTACTGCACCCATGTTGGCAATCAATCCTTTGCCTGGTTTTCCAGCACCCAGTCAAAAAGCCGAATCAATTTTCTCAGTTTGCTACGAGGCATTGCGGTCGATTATACGATCAACGCCGAGGCCATCGAGTATATGCGTACGGAGGGACTGCCCAAAGAGCCACTTAGGCGGATCGAACAAGGTATCTGCACCGCCTTTGAAGACGAGGCAGCCTGGAAAAAATACCTGCAACGACTCAATATTACCGGCAAACGGCATATCCGTATAGCCACCGAAGGCGCGTTGCTTGGCACCCTGATTGCCAATGGCTTCCCCCTGGATCTGGTCATCATCAGCGACGATGCCGGACAATTCAATGTGCTCCTGCATGCCTTGTGCTGGGTTCATGCCAATCGGGTCTTTCAGCGTATCTTGCCGTTGTGCGATACTCATGCCAAGGCGCTTGAGTGGGTTCATACCCAAATCTGGGAGATCTACTCAGATCTGAAGCAGTACAAGTGCAAACAAGACCCTGACTTGAAGGGGGAGATCGAGACTCATTTCGATGAGCTGTGCCGAACCAAAACCTCTTTCGCCACGCTCAATCAAGCACTCAAGCGTCTGGCCCGCAATAAAGAGGAGTTGCTGCTGGTGCTGGAGCGACCCGATATCCCTCTTCACAACAATCTGAGTGAGGGCGATATCCGGGAATATGTCATCAAACGAAAGATCAGCGGCAGTACCCGGTCGGAAAATGGACGACGATGTCGGGATACCTTCGCCAGTTTGAAGAAAACCTGCAAGAAGCAGAAGATTTCTTTTTGGGAATTTATATGCGACCGACTTCGACCTCAGCACCTTATACCCTACCTTTCGGATCTGTTGTCTGGCAATGCTTGTCTTGTGCCGCGTTCGTGAGCGCACGGGGTTATTGATAAGTTAC
>JBEVXV010000046.1:0-5024 GCA_040505915.1 Sedimenticola sp.
CAAGTAGCTACTGGCTAAAATCAGAGATTTCACTATCAGTATCACTGCTGTCCCGTTAACACCCTCTCCCCCCCACCTGAAAGCTATCCATCTGCACTGGGTTATTGAGAAGTTACAGAAACAATAGATAACCCATTGATTTAATTCACCATAATCATAACTCTAACTCTAACCCTAACCCTGGCCCTCTCCCTCATAAGGAGGGGGATGTTCTTTTGTACTATGTCATGTTGACATTGACATAGGCTCCTTGAAAAGCAAGTCAGCCCATAGAGTTGCAGTAATATACTGAAAAGTTAACGAGACAGCAGAGTATCAGCTGTTTTTGTGGGTGGAAAAAAACTGAGCCAGCCATTGGTATGTTGCGGTTGCTGTGAGTGCCGTCTGAATTTATAAAAACTCCAGGGTGGGAGAGATTCAACCGGGTATTTTGAGCCGTATTGGGATTTATTGCCTGTAAAAACAGACCCCCAGCTATAGCCGGGGGTTGTGAGTTGACCTGTGGATGGTTGTTTGAGTGCTCTTTATGTAGAGCGCCTGCGCAGTGGACAGCTAGTCCGGTCGTACTCCTCACCCATGCTGTCCCAAACAAAGTCCAGCGCAGAGGTGACGCGGGAGAAGAAGTTATCTTTACCAATGATTTCCAGTAGGCCGGTACGACCTACTGTCTGCATGAACTGGCGTTTCATACGGGCCACTACCAGGATCACGCCATTCTGAGTAAGGCGGTCAGCTACCTGCCTTAGGACATTCTCACCCGTGGAGTCGAGCTGATTGATACCCTCAGCATCGAGGATAATGTATTTCAAGTCTGGACGACTGGCCATCACCTCTAATACCTTAAACTCAAAGTAGCTGGCATTCGCAAAAAATAGTGATCCATCAAAGCGGATCAGGGCAATCTTGCTGCTCACATTCAGTTCAGGGAAAACCGTGATATCGCGCATGGTGCCGTCTTCGTAACGGGATAGCTCGGCTACACGGGGACGCATGAAACGGATGACAAACAGTACAATGGAGAGCACTACCCCGACCAGAATACCGTACTCGATATGTGGTGCAATATAGAGGGTGAGGCCGAAGGTGATAATCGCTGTGATACCGTCATGGGGCTCGGCTTTCCAGGCGTGAATAATGGGATCGATCTTCACCAGATTGGCGACCGCCAAAATAATCACTGCAGCCAGGGTGGCTAAGGGCAGGTGATAGAGTAGTGGGGTGAGGAAGAGCAGGGTGATGCCCACAACCACGCCGGTGACGATGGAAGATAAACCGGTAATAGCACCCGCATTAATGTTTACCGCAGAGCGGGAGAAAGAGCCGGAGACCGGGTAGCCGGAAAAGAAACCGGAAGCTAGGTTTGAAAGCCCCTGGCCCACCAGCTCCTGGTTGGCATCCAGGCGTTGCTTAGTCTTGGCCGCCATAGCCTTGGCGATGGCGATAGCCTCCATGAAGCCTACCAGTGCGATAATCACAGCATAGGATATCAATGAGATGACAATTTCAAAATCGAAGCCAGTGGGAATAGAGAGGCCGGGCAGACCCTGAGGAACCAGTCCCACAACACTACCACCGTTTTCAGCGAAGCCGGTGAGCCAGGCCAGTACCGTGGTTACCGTTACAGCTGCCAGCACGTTGGGTACTTTTGATACATATTTTTTCAGCACCAGCATGATGGTGATAGCGATTATCCCCATATAGAGGGTAGGCATATGGGTGTGTTCGAAAGCCGTCAGTATAGTGTTATAGACCGATTCGTAGTGGTGGGTGCCCTCACCCTTTTCTACGCCAAATATCTTGTTGAGCTGAGAGGTGCCGATAATAATGGCACCGGCATTGGTGAAGCCTACAACCACCGGATGTGAGAGTAGATCTACCAGTACCCCCAAACGCAGCAGCCCCAGCGCTACCTGGAATAGCCCCACCATCAGTGAGAGCATCAAGGCATAGACCAGGAATCCATCACCCCCTTGGGCGGCAATCGGTGCCAGCGCTGTAGCGGTCATCAACGACACCATCGCCACCGGACCGGTAGCCAACTGGCGTGATGATCCAAACAGGGCGGCTACCATCGGAGGCAGGAAGGAGGCGTAAAGGCCGTAGTAGGCAGGCAGGCCCGCCAGTTGAGCATAGGCCATCGACTGGGGAACAAGGACCAGGGCTACGGTAATACCGGCGATGACATCCGCCTTTACTATGTTCTTGTCACGCAACTCTCCCATCCAGGAGAAGAAAGGGATGAAACGCCCGGGGATGCTTGTCCAGATATCTAAAAACCAGTTCACTGCCTACTCCAAAACTCTATATGTGCTTGTGCCCTAATCAGGCGCCTGTCATCTACACTGCCAGTAATAAAACCTATCTATAATATACTAATTCAGCTATCAATTTCGAGTTCTACTGCTAGGTTATTCTGTTGATCTATCGATAAAAATAGCTTTTGACTCTCATTTACCTTAGCTCTGCGGTTCTATCCACTGAGTCTTAGCCGAGTTAAAAAAGCAGCTCTACGCTTCTTATTCTTGAATTCTGAGGCAACCCCCCTTTGAATACACAGATGGGGTGCGGGTGCAGTCTTCTACATGTATAAAGCCCTATGGAGAGACCGACAAAAAGTGCGATAAGGGGTAATGAATGTAACTATTCAGCTGGGTTTGGGGTCGATTGCGCCCTAAAAGGATATTTCCAGGACACCCATCATTTGCCAGATTGGAGGATATTTCCAGGACACCCATCATTTGCCAGATTGGAGGTGAAAGCCCTCTACACAATAAGGATATTTCCAGGACACCCATCATTTGCCAGATTGGAGGTGAAAGCCCTCTACACAATAAGGGGTAGTGACCCGCTGTGGCCCCGAGTCATGGACTGCTGCCCGTAAGGGTAGCGGCTAAGTATTTCCAGGACACCCAGTGCGCCAAGCGAAAGCTGGCACCAGATTGGAGGTGAAAGCCCTCTACACAGTAAGGGGTAGTGACCCGCTGTGGCCCCGAGTCATGGACTGCTGCCCGTAAGGGTAGCGGCTAAGTGATATTTTCACGTATTTTCAGTATTTCCAGGACACCCATCATTTGACGTGATTGACGCAGTATTTCCAGGACACCCATCATTTGACGTGATTGACGTGATTGACGTGATTGACGTGATGGGTGTCTTGATATTAATTTTCCGACAGGGTCTTTCACCCTGCAAGATACACCAAGCTTCCTTGGCACTCTAATGTCGCCAATAACTGGATTTTCTTTTGCGAAGCGCAGCGTAGCAAAATGTCAGAGTTAAGTGGCCTTGTTAGCAATATTTTTCATTTAGCAATGTATTATTGCTTATCCCATATGACTGTTTCAATGCATTCTAGCATTTGATAAATTTTCATCGCTTGCTGGGCTTCTTTCGCTGGTGTTTTTCTTGTGGATTTCAAAAATGCGTGAATAATTTTTAAATTACCATCTTGTGATTTAGAAAAAAGCACCCTTGCTGACTCTTTACCATTGTCAATTCTGAGTTTATAAATAGTGCCTTTATATTTCCAAATTTTTGAATTTAAAGTTTTCAGGTGTTTGCTATGATAAATACCTCCATGCTGCACAAAAGATTGAAACTTATTATATATCTTAAAACAAAGCCCTTCTGAGATACCGTCAAAAAATAAATATAAAGGGCGAGTCATTTTATTTTTTTCAACTAAAAGTATATTCATAAACTTGCAATAAAATTCAACATCAAATCTATTTTGATGGTAATTACTAAGTATTGCTAACGCCGTTATAAATTATCGCTTGAAGCGCTGCGTAAAGCGGTCAATTTGATGACCTTGTTAAAGGCAAACTACCTGTTGGCTCCGCATACCAAACAAACCTTTGAGTGTTGGTGATTACTGATCCTACCAGCCGACCTTCGATTAATTTTACCTTGTGTAATGGTGCCCATGAACTATCGTGCTTAGTGGTTCCACAATTCATCAGAAGTAGCTCGTTTCCGTCGTTAATTAACGCTGAAAGTATGAAGTCACATTCGTAGTCATATTGGTCTTTATATGAGCCGAATATCTTTCCTTCTTTCTCGGTTAGCTCAAAGTACTTTGGATATTTAATTTCTCCAAAGTAATTCTCCGGCATATCGACTTTGGTAACCGCCCATTTACCTATAAACCCCTCTGCCCATGAAGGACTAGAGATTAATAAGACTATGATTACGATCAAAAGCTTATTCATGCAGACCTTTAGCACCAAAATCAGTGGTGCGTCTTTTTGCATACACTGTATTTTTTAGTTATGCACTATTTGATGTTAAAGCTAATGTCTCGTGATCAATTTTCTCTAATGCTTTTTGAATATGGTTTACTTCATTTTCTTCAAAAAGAGCCTCACCACATTGAGAGCAAACCCAAGCTGGAACTGACTCCCATAAAATATGGTAGCCATTTCGATCAGCACTAAATGGGGCATGAGTTTTTATCATTTTGCCTTTACAGTAAAAACACTCCATTTTATTTCCTCATTTTAAAATCTGATGACCATTGGTCTGGTGATGGTATATATGCTGTAATTATAGCTAAATATTCTGTTTTTGGTGAACAAACAATATGAATGACACGATTATCTTTTAAATGAAATACCAAACAGCTTTCACCTCTCTCATCATTTAGATATTCTTCAATAATATCTCCATTGAATATAGCTTCTCTAATTTCTTCAGTTGAAATCATTCTATCTGGTCGAGACATTTGTTTAATTGCATGAGGCAAAAAAAGTATTTTTTTCATTGCAGATAAAAGAATTTTTTGCTTCATACTATGTTTGTTTCCTTTTTTAGCCTAATATCCATTACTATAAAGAAGTAGAGAGAGTAGAGATGACACCCATCATTTGACATCTACCAATAACATGTTAATGTAAAAAGAACATACAAAGAACCAAATAAGTCAAGGAGCGATATGCCAAAGCCAAGAAAAGCCCTCATCAGCCTCGACAGCACACCCTACTATCACTGCATAAGCCGCTGTGTACGTCGCGCCTTCCTCTGTG
>JBEVXV010000047.1:0-5221 GCA_040505915.1 Sedimenticola sp.
TGTTTTCTTAAAGTCATTGTCCTTCATATAATACCATAATACCTGAATTAACAGAAACGTGTTTAACTGCCTTAGTTCATTTAATACACTTGGTGTCTATAACTAGAAGTATTAATTACCACCAGAAACATGGTCGGATATACTTTTTTCGGGGGGATATCCCCAATTTGCTACGTAGCACATTCTAGGTTTCCTGTATTTCGTACCTTTCACAGCATGATTGATAACAACGCAGAATCGCACGCAAATCAATAATACGTACAGAGATCAGTTGTTTTTTAGTTGTTGAATGACTAGCTTCGACCGGTCAGCATTGATTCTTCGCGAAGATTCATTCATCACACGATTTCTTTCGTAGCAATTGGTAACATCCGGTTTTGTACTTTCGGTTTCGTAATACTGCCACTATAACACAATTCTGGCGAAAAGTATTGTATAGTATCATAGATACCGATTACCTTTATTCAATACATGCTTTTATTATATAATTTTTTTTTTATATGCTTAGATATACTCTGAATGTAGTATTCAAGCGTCGGAGTATGCCTTTAATATGGAAGAATACTTGCAAATAGTACATATCCTGATGAGCTCATCTGGATATACACTGTTTGCAAACCCTGGTCGCTAAAGAGGCCGCTATGGTTCAAAGGGTTAATAACTCCTAACTGCTGGATATCTCAAAACGTTTTGGTCACAAGCATAGGTTTTCCTATATTATTATAATAGGTGATAGAAGTTCATGTGCCTATGCACACACATACAGCAGAACAAGGAGCAGAACAAAAAGGAACAACAATGTGATGATAATGATGACGAATTGGAACCGTACATTAACTACCGCTTGCATTAATCTTGCCAGCAGTTATGAAACTGTTGGGCATTAACTCAATGTGAATACTTGACATCAAGCAGCTTGATTGGTCGAGCCTGCTCAGACTCGACCACTAAAGCGGTTTGGTTGAGAGTTCACATTACCAGTACATTATCAAGATAGCTTTTAATAACTGATTAAGATTAATGCAAGCAGTGGTGTAGATGGATAGATGATCTTTGTGAGAATCGACTGATTGAACAGGGTTTTACGTCCATTCAGACAGGTCGACGGGGTCAATTCCCGTACCTCACCACCAAACGGGAGAAAGTCACAGAATCAACACTGAATATTGACAATCAAAATATAATCAGTGCAATTATTATAACATCTTTAACTTAATTCCACATTTGCTCTAGAATTTTCACAAAATTTTGAAAAATTCATGGCAATTATGTTCAATTTTCATCCAACTACATATATGAAAAATATTGATAGCCCATACAAGGTCAGGTGGAAATCAAGAATTCTAGCACCATAAGGTTGCAACTAAACCATCATTAATATTTTACTGATTTCTCACCAGAAACGTGTTGCTTCGGCATCACACTAGAAGTCTCCTAAGGGGGATTCTAAAGTGCTGACAAAACATGTCTTTAGTAAGACATTATATAAATATATAGAAAATGTACGACATTTTTCCCAGCATGCAAATGGATATTTGACTAGTGCGATGTGAGCAGGTGCATTTGTCAGAGCTGACTGCGTTATTGTTTTTGTCATCCAAAATGACTCCTGTCTGCATTGAATTATTTTTTTGTCATTCTGCCTGTATTGTGTGTCGATGAAATCTTTTGAAAATTGGGGAAAATTACAGTATTAAACCAATTATGCCAACAAAACAGCTGAAATTATGGCTGAACATGAATTACTGGACATTGGCACAAATTGCAGCATCTGACCCTCCTGCACATCCACACAGTGGAATTAGAATATAATAGTTTATGCAGATGACAATAAGGCTACTTCTACAACTGAATGGCGAACAGCGTAGGCCCTGATCAGACTGCGTGGGTGAGCAGGCTGATCTGGGACTAGGTTGATCGCAAACGTCGTAAGGTCCTTTTTCGCAGCCGGTGGCCCAAATTTAATTTTACACACACAATTGTATCACTATTCTCTCGTAATGCTTTCACACCATCTGTACTTTAATTTTTCGCATGTACACACATACAGAATGACTAGTTCACAAAGAATAACCTCACAAACCAGTATTTTCTCACTGATTCTATCTGCAGTATAAAAATATCACACAAAAACTCTGGCATCAATAATCACATCCTCAGTACCTTACAATCGATCAATACATTTGATTCGTCACAAGCTGTCAACCCTGCATTAACGCTCCACCCTTAAAACAACATGTGCACAGATGAATTCTGTACAACTGTGCAACATCGAAAAAATATAAATCATATTTTATTACTTCATACTGAAGGATGACTTGAGTGAAGATGTTTGACACATAGTTATGTTTGATTGTTCCTTCTTTGGTATATTTTTTTCATTGGTTAGTCTGTAATTTCTATCCTGATGCCATTCAACAGGATACCTTTCCCACCAGAAATATTATTGTGAATTTTACATTGTAAATATGAGGTGAAGTAATTTGGCGATGGCAAAACATTCAACATAACTTCCACATTTGCTGAGGTTTATGCAATAAATAGAAACTTATTTGAGTGGTTTGATATTATATTTAAACTAATTGACTGAGTTCATGAGAAACTCGGCAGAGTCTCGTTCTTATGAACTCAGTCAATTTGTTTAATAAATATCATATTAAACCATCACTCATGTAAGATCCTCTATATATTATGTCCTGTAGAAAAGTGATAAAGATATATTGATATGTTGAAACATCAATTTGATGGTCTAGTACCATAAGCTTGTAACTGTTATGGTTTTGCATAACAGTTACAGCCTCATGGTACTAGACATTCGAATTGTGACACAACGCCATTAGGGGTCAATTAAAAATAATCTGCTTGTTACCGAGTACGAGATTCACAAAGGTCAGAACACAGGGACTATGCACCCCATATATGTAAATGTTCTACCGATATATGAAATTACATGTTACAACAGTTTGTATTATGTAGAGCAAGAAAATATATTTAAACCAAAAACAAAGTACATACAATGTATGTACTTATATATTTTATCTCGTGTATTCCAACTAAAGGCAGCATGAATGTTTGACCATTATACATGAGAAGAATTAATATATGTTTTCACGTAAAATTAAAAAATGTAAAAATATGCAATGCTATTTAATTGAACAATAAAACTTTATTACAGTTGGAACCCCGTTATCTCAAAGGTCGGTGAACCTTTCAACCCTAGCGGCCGCTTTAGGGGCCAGGGTTTGCAAACAGTGTAGATCCAGATGAGCCGGCTCATTCGAGCCGTCTCATCAGGATCTGCACTATTCGCAAGTATTCTTCCATATTTAAGAAAACAAAACCACCCACTGTTTGAATGGACTGGTCTGAATTTGATTTTATTGTAAATTGATTGGTCTGAATGTGACCATGGGTTTGTTTGTTTGTTTAATGGTGTTTAACGGCCTATCAACATCTCAGGTCATTTAAGGCCAAGTGGAAGTAGGAGATTCCATGTCAGGTATATAGGGTTGAAAGGGTTAAGAAGGGTATGTAGAGGATATTTCACCGTATACTATTGAATAAGGCCAACAATAAAATATTTTTTCCCCTCCCACGACCCAGGCCTTCCAGGGGGGATTTTTTCTTCTTCTAACAATGATAACATTAATTTTGTGGAAGATAACAGGCATCTTGCACAAATTCTGTTTGTCTTTAATCGGTGTTGATTCTAGGATGCGCCATATGTGCGTTAAAGTACGAATAGGCGCAGAAAAATTATGCTGGTGCTCCATTCGGGCGCATGACAAAATTGCTAGAAAAATCACGAAAATCTGAAGTAATCTGGCTTTTAACCAGTCCACCCAGTTGGTATTCTGGCACTGGCAATCAAGTGCACCTTCAATCGCCACACCTCGAGAATATCTATTGGGATCTACACACATATACCTGTATGAACATCCCCGAGCTGTGCCGAATGCGCAGAATACAGCGGAAGGAAAAATGTCAAAACGAATGTTGACGTGAAGAAAGGAATCACACAATGCTCAGTTTGAATTCCGCTACGGAAGCGGTGTCGGCCTGCCTGCCGTGCCTTAATAGTGTAACTTTAACGAATTTGCCCGGCCAACGATGACGCGGACAACGGAAAAAGCGCCGACTATAGTTGCGCCTCTGCTAAAGCAGGTGCGACAAAAATGGTAACAGGACACTGCAAAATTAAATAACCGATAAAGCTTGTGTCATTAACTCTTTGCATGCTGGGAAAAATAATGGCTATAAATAGTTCAAATATATCGCAGACGACAATACAGTAATGTTGTTTCCTTATTGCTCTCTGAAAACTATGAAAATATGTCTTGGAATTTTATTAGATTAGGTTATTTTCGCCGCTAGCATGCAAAGAGTTTAACGTATTTGAGCAGTTTGGTGTCACAAATAAATAAGCACCCATGTTCTCAAAATAAGCCTACCGGTACTACCGATAGTGCTCAGAATTCGGACGGAACTAGTTTTGGAATTCTGTTTTTTTCCTATATATAGTGTCAATATTTTTCATCCTCAGAATTAACTTACTAAGTTGCTAATGATCCACACATTTTCCAAATGGCCCCAACTTTTTCAGTGATAGGGGCCATTTGGCCCCAGTAAAATTAATCCTAGAATGAACACGGGTTCATATTGAAGTTACCACAACATATATACATGAACAGATATGCGACTGGGTAGAACCAGTATTGCACACTGGTTACAAAATTAAAGATGGGGGCCCGCACATAAGTATGAATTTTGTGGGTTATATTTTATTGTTTCAACCTTTAGATATGGCATTAATATACACAAATAGCATTTATTTATTATTACATGTTACACTTTTTGGCAGTGTTTTGCAATATTGGAAAGACGGAAATCAGAATTTTGACGTCAGGGGCGATAACCGCATTTTCTAACAAGAAATGTGTCCATGGGACACGGATGACCCCACTCGCAGCATACATCAATGAAAGCAGGACTTAAACATGGAAAAAAAATGTACACCTCAATGTGTTGAACAGGCATGTCTAGTATCAAGTCTGTATCTGCAACGGTTCCAAAGTTATAAGCTATTTTGTAAATTTGACCTTTGACCTTGAAGGATGACCTTGACAAGTCGCCCCTAAAAATGTGCATGTCGATGTGTTGAATATGCATGCCTAGTATCAAGTCTGTATCTGCAACGGTTCCAAAGTTATAAGCTATTTTG
>JBEVXV010000048.1:0-3113 GCA_040505915.1 Sedimenticola sp.
GTAACTAATCACGACACTGTGTATATAAATGCACTATCACGTTCATGCTTGTTTGTAAAGACCACCATACAACAACGCAGCCACAAACTACTTCTGGATACGGGATCACCCTACTCAGTTCTCTCGTATGGTGTGTTTGAAAAGTCTCACACTCCAACCGGCTCACTGAAGGAATGCCACATTCCACTGAAAGCAGCGGATGGCAGTGACATTCCAACCAGAGGTCAACTCCTCCTTAACATTGAGTTGGATGGAAAATTGTTTCAACAAAACTTCATTGTGGCCAAACTCGAGGGTCTTGCGGGAATTATAGGCATGGATTTTCTGGAGCAGCATGATGCTCAATTATACCTCTCAAAGAAACTAATGAAAACCAATAGGGGTAACATCCAGTTATACAAGGAACAGTCGAATGCATGTGCCCACATTCGTATTGCTAAGACACTAAATATTCCACCCAGCTCGGAGATGTTTATCGAAGGGGTAGTGGATCTTCCATGCATGTACAAACACCAAAGTGAACTAACAATGTTCGAACCAACAAACCTGCTCAGGAGCAAAGGGTGTCTTGTCTCCCGAACGCTGGTAGATACGGAAGAAGATAAGGTGGTTATAGCTGTTGTAAACTTAAGTGAACAATGTATCAAAGTAAGCCAGAATTCACTTCTCGGCCGTCTACAGGACGCGAGCCCAGTTTGTACACAAATGAATAACAGCATAGAAAAAGAGACAACTTTGCCAGACCATCTTCAGGTCCTATTAGCTGGCATATCGCAGTCTACAACGGAGCATGAGAGAAATAAGATCTCCCAACTGCTCACGGAATATCAAGACATATTTACCAGTCCTGACGGAGTCTTGGGACAGACTGGTATTGCCGAACACAGTATTGAGACATTGAGTACGAAGCCCATAAAGATTCCCCCGCGGCGACTACCAATATTTAAACGGGAAACCGTTAATGAAGAATTGGACAAGATGCTCCAAAACAACATTATTGAACCTAGCAGCAGTCCCTGGTCCGCCCCAATCTGTTTGGTAAAGAAGAAAGATGGGACTTGCCGGTTCTGCATTGATTTTCGGGGACTCAACCAAGTAACAACGAAAGATGCATATCCACTTCCACGTATCGATGATACTTTGGACTCTTTAGCAGGGTCAAGGTGGTACAGCACTCTTGATCTGGCTAGCGGATATTGGCAAATAAAAATGGAGGCCAATAGCAAAGACAAAACTGCTTTTGCTACACCACACCGAGGCTTGTTTCACTTTAATGTAATGCCCTTCGGATTAACTAATGCTCCTGCTACCTTTGAGCGGCTGATGGACAATGTACTATATGGCTTGACACCTGAACAATGTCTCTGTTATCTGGATGACATAATCATTGTAGGTGTCGATTTCGACACTGCTCTCAAAAATCTAGCAGCTGTATTTCATCGACTGCGTGAAGCGAACCTAACTCTGAAGCCCAAGAAATGCTGTCTGTTCCAGAAAGAGGTAACATTCTTGGGGCACTTGGTTTCGGAGTCTGGCATATCTTGTAATCCGTCCAAGGTTGACGCAATCAAAGACTGGCCGTGCCCAAACAGCAAAACGGAAGTCCGTACCTTCCTGGGACTTGCCGGTTACTACCGAAAGTTCATACCGCATTTCTCGGAAATTGCTAAACCACTCACTGCGATAACAAAGAAAAATGAAAGGTTCAGATGGAACGAAAGCTGTACCGGTGCGTTTCAAACCTTAAAGGAATCCCTTGGCGAAGCGCCAGTTCTTGGATTCCCTGAAAGGGAGGGAATGTTCATCCTTGATACGGATGCGAGCGCAAATGGGATAGGCGCCGTGCTGTCTCAAATACAAACGGACGGTGAACGGGTGCTGGCCTATGCTAGCCGAACTTTGAATCCTGCTCAACAACAATATTGCACCACAAAACGGGAGCTACTGGCCGTAGTCACATTTCTTAGGCATTTCAAGCAATACCTCCTGGGTCGGCGGTTCAAAATTCGAACGGACCATGCTCCACTAGTCTGGTTGCGGAATTTCAAGGAACCAGAGGGATTGTACGCGAGATGGATCAGCATTATTGAAACCTTTGACTATGAGATACAATATCGACCTGGCACGCAACATGGCAACGCGGACGCTCTCTCTAGGAAGCCAAACAGGAAATGTCCTAATAGTAGCTGCCTAGACTGTGTCCCGTTTGCTAACACTCGTTCACTGGACGCGGAGGAGTCCGTTGACAAGAAGTCGACCGCTGAGGTTGACGCGACCTGCACGGTCACACCGGCGCTATCTCTTGTCAGCTCCTCACCAGATGAACCAGGGTCCGAGGATAAAGGCGCACTTGGTGACCTCATCGCCCTTGCGTCGATTATCAGCCCTGTTTACCTTGATTCTGAAGCTGATCAAACAGTAGATGAAAACTCAAACTGGTTGCCTGCCTGGAGTACAGACGAACTACGTGAAATGCAAAAGAATGATCCATCGATAGACTTCATTAGACAATGTAAAACTTTGTCTAATCAGAAACCTCCACGGGAGGAAATTGATGACACCGACCCAACTGTTAGGAATCTTTGGTTCCAATGGGAGAGCCTAGAAATGAAAAATGATCTGTTGTACCGGAAATGGCTGGATGGCCAAGGAAACACAGTTTTCCAGTTACTGATTGCAGAACCCATGCGACAAATAATCTTTGACAATTTGCACTCAAGTCGTACTGCAGGACATTTTGGCCGAGACAGAACTCTGGAAAGTATCCGGAGAAGATTCTACTGGCCGGACATGAGTCCTAGCATTGCACGATGGGTGAAGTCGTGCGACACTTGTGCAAAGGCCAAGCTTGGACCTGGCCTTGGCAAATCCCCATTAAGAAGCTTTAAAGTGACCAGTTTGATGGACTGTGTCGCAATAGACATATTTGGACCACTTCCTACTACTGAAGACGGAAATGAATACATAATTGTTCTCAGCGAGTACTTCTCAAAATGGGTAGAAGCCTGGGCTACACCCAATCATACAGCGATCACTGTCGCTGACAAAGTGGTGTCCGAATTCTTCGTCAGGTTCGGATGTCCTAGACAAATCCATACCGACCAGGGTCGTGA
>JBEVXV010000049.1:0-4117 GCA_040505915.1 Sedimenticola sp.
TGCATATGAAGTTTCAAGTCAATCGGTGAAGCGGTTGCAGAGATATAACATAAGTAAAAACGTTAACGCAAATCCGGACGCACGTACGCACATACGTACGCACGCACGCACGCACGCCAATGTGCCGACTATATCGCGCTGTCCGCAAGCGGGCGCGACAAAAACAATTAAAATGCACTTTTTAAAATTAAAGTTTGTTAAAAGTTTGGTAGCTCTTGTGACATGTGGTGTATTTGTGGAGAAAATGAATCGGGAACCAGACCGTCGATTTCATAATACGGAGTTCACCAAAGGGCAGGTGAGTACACATGTTTATATTTTGCTGTTGTTTCGGTTCTGTTGGATAGATTTTATTGAAATTTTCAGGAATTGTAAGTAACATGATAAGGTTTATCATGGTGCAAGCATTTTTCTATGGGTTTGTAAAAAAACGAAATTTAACACGATTTATCCTTGTACCGTCGAATTCACGATACACCAGGATATATCTATTTCTCTCACCGTGTGAAGATTCCACAAACCCATTATATGTGAATGTAAATTTATTTTCTTAACATTATCATTAGATTTCATACACACAATAGTGCAATTTTTCATATTTAGAAATCGTCACGGTGACGTCACCCCACTCTCCCATCTTCCTAGTTCTTTTAGACACCTGAAAACGAATTATTTTAAAGCCTAGCGCTGGTATCCCCCATTTGCTGAATCGTAGTTTAAAGTTTGTTCTACGCGATCTAAAGTTTGTTTAAAACGTTTTGACGTCATTTCCGAATCTGTTGAAGTCCGAATTTTTAAAAACAAACATTTTAGAGTGGTGACACCAACGATGGCTTACTTTTGGTAACATTTGTGTTCATGTCGGACACACGAAACGACTTACAATTAAATTTTCTTGCTGAAAACCGAAAGTAAACATTCACCATCGTCCATTTTGAATTCTATGGGAATCACGTGACACTTTCACCTCGGGAGCGGTCATTATTTTATATCATTAAATCGAGTCCGGCCTGAGCTAAGTGACAGCAATGGTGGCGCATTGGCGAAAATGGGCCTAAAATGCAAAATGTGTGAAATTATCTCAAAATTATGAACGGACAACATAGTTAAACGTTATTAACACACGAATTAGAAACATTTTTTAACCTAAATTAACAAACGTTACCTTCACATGTGTCCATCGTAGGCAGGGTGTGTTACGGATTTGGTAGGCAAGCTCGCACATACAGTAAATGGCAGTTCACAAACGGATAACAAAAAAATAACGAAAACTGTTGAAACATCACGTTGAATCTTCGTCTCTGGTCTAATGTTGAACAATATAACACTGGTGAACATCTTGAAACGTTCTAATATAACACTAAACACGTATAAAGTCAATGTCCAAAACAAAACATGTAACTCAGGAACAATTAATGAGGCGGGAACTGTTACTCCTCTGTACGGCAGGCATTGCAGAACCAAGTGGTATGGCACACGAGACTGACGTCGACATCTGTCTGCTCGCAGGACGGGAGACACTCATAGTGTATCCAGGCATCACATCCATCGCATCCGACCCAGAACAAATCCTCTCTGGCCGTCATGCATATCACGCAGAGGACATCATCACTGGGGTTCTGTGCCTGTGGTTGCTGAGGGTCACTTGTCCGCTCCTGGGTAACATCAGGCCTCGTCTTCTTGTGGGCAGTCTGGTCCGACAGGAACACTCGTGCTGCAGGAATCGTGTTCTTCCTCTTCTTGGTCACGACCGGCGGCGGCTCAACAAATATGTTGGCAAGAGATTCTGGCACCATGCCGATCTTGACAAGCATGTTCGGTCCTGTATCTGTGTGGCCGCACTGCGAGCAGGTGTTGCTGGGTCCTGGCTGACCGGAAGTGCTTGGGGTCGGTGCTGTTGTAGAGGCAGTTGTCTGTGTGTTGGCGGGACCTGTCAGGGCACGAACCGCTGTCTTCTTCAATGGTGATATACCGGTGGCGGCGAATGAGGCGGCGATGGTGGCGGGCGAGATCTTGTTCATCGCGTGATGGAGGAGTTTCGGGAACAGGTGTCTCGGCAACGTGTGGGTCCCAGCATATCCTAGCCCGGTCGCCAACTCCACAACCTTGGTCTTCAGGACATGGAAGTAGCCAACATCCAACGGCTGTAGCAGATGGGAAGAATGGGCCGGGAAGAACAGCAAATCGATTCCATTCTGCTTGGCTGCATCTATGACCTGGGTGCTGAGATGGGACACGTGGTTGTCCATAATCAGTAGACACGGGCGCCTCTTTCCGCAGTTGGTCAAGAACACCTCCGTAAACCACTTGTGGAACAGGTCGGACGTGATAAATCCGGAGTCGGTAGATGCAAATGTCCATCCCTGTGGTATCCCATCTGTGTATGAAGCCCTGGGAAGGTTCTTTGAGTAGATCAGGAACGGAGGAAGAATCTGACCGGATCCAGAAATGGCGTAGTTAACTGTAACATGTCCGGTAATGGAGACCTGGACCTTGAATGCTTGCCTCTGCCCTTTCCTCACTATCACGTCCTGGCCTTTGCTGTTAAAAGTTCCGCTGAACCCGGTCTCGTCGCAGTTGAACACGCGGGTCGGGTCATCCGTCAGCTGCAACCTCGCCAACGTATCTTCAAGGAGATCGAAGTACTGATCCAGCTGCGACTGTGTGATGGCGGCTCGCCCCTTGTCCAACAAGTGAGGCCTGCGGGCACTCAACTCGGGGTGTCTCTTAAAGAATGCCTGCATCCAGTTTCTGCTGGGCCCTTTCTCCATGTTGATTAGCGTTTCTCTTCCATGCTTCTTGATCACCTCCAATGCCAATCTTCTCACCATCAGTTTAGTCAACGGAAAGCCCCTGTCTGCCATGTACTGTACGTACTGAACAATAACAAGCTCTTCGGACTCCGAGATGCACCTTGGTCTGCCAAATGCCGTATCAAACCCTGAGTAGTTCCCTCGGGCGTGGCTTCGCAGCGTCGTCTCGGGTATGTCGAACTCTCTTCCAACCGCATATGTGGAGCGACCCTTCAATACCTCGTCTACAGCCCGATTCATGCGCTCCGGGGTGTGTACTTTTTGTGGTTTTGGCATCCTAAAATATTTTCCCATTTATTTTATATGTGAATTATTGTGTTACGTTAATGCCTGAATATACGAGAGGGGGGACAGGGGGGGGTCTGGCCTCCCACCTCCCGCTCCCACTTTCTGCCCCCCTACCGTCCCATCATTTCCCACCCCTGCCCCTCATCTCCCACATAGTTTACAGCCGTACATAGTTTCCCGCCCCTTCTACACCGTATCACAAACACAACATTTTAACAAAGTTTATTACAAACACCTGATGACATGTTGACTTGAGGGGGTGGGTGACAGTGGTGGCCCTGATCCTCCCTTCCCCCCCCCCCCCCCCTCCACCTGCCGACCCCCCTCCCCATCCCCCTGCCGCTCCCCCCTACCCACCCCCACTTCCGACCTCCCCCCTTCCCCTCACCCCAAGCTCTCCCACCCCCGTCCTCATCCCCAGCTCCCACCCACCACACCACTCACACCTACCCCCTACTCCCACATGTCGCCCCTTCCACCTACCCCACCACCTCTCCCGCCCCCAATATCCAACCTCCCACACCCCTGTCACCCCTCTCCGACTTGGGTACGTTTTGACTTGGGTACGTTTTACATGAAATTAAAACATTGGTGTCTCCCTTGCACTGAATCCTTGTCAGAACAATTCTCCCAACCTGACATGCCGAGGGATAAATTCATTTTATTGCTGAAAAGCGAATGCAATTTCACGGTAATTGATTGGCATGTGGACATAAATAGTTTATAAACAATATGCGATGATGCATGTGACCGTTATACCTGAATCAACTGGAAATTTTGCAGAAATACAACCCGGAAATAGATAAAATTATTTCTCACTAGCGGATGTTTGTCGTCTGCGTTGTAGTCACGTGACACGTGATCACGTGATATCCGGTCAAAATGGCGAATGGATTGTGGTTTGTTTATTTCAGAAACGAAAAATCGGAATGGATACGGATTTACGGTTGAATCACGGCGAAACATAAATATTGCGCCACCATTGCTGTCGCGCCATCGTTGGTGTCACCACTCTA
>JBEVXV010000050.1:0-4911 GCA_040505915.1 Sedimenticola sp.
TTGGTTTAAACTGTATTTTATTTCAGTTAACATTTTACATGGCAATGACATGTAACATAATACACATAGATAGTTGTCAGGATTTGGCCGAAAGCATAAAGCTTATATAAGACCAGCTCCTTAAAATGTAGTAATATTTCAAGTAAAGTAAGTGGATGGAATACAACATCAACTCTTTGCATGCTGGGAGATAAATGGCTAGAAGTAGTTTAAATATATCTCCAGACGATAATTCAGTAACATTATTTCCTCATTGGTCCTCAGAATATATGAAAATATTTGTTGCAAATTCATCAGATCCGCATCATTACAATGCAATTTTAATGAAATCCCAACACATATCTCGAAGTTATTTTTACCGCTAGAGTGCAAAGAGTTAAGTCGTCAGACATTGCACAGGAAGAACAATAACAGTGTTACTATACTAACATGATTTGTGTCATTGACTAAAAGTGGAATATTGAAAGAGATAGGAAGAGAGAGAGGGAGAAGGAGTGGAGAGAGGGAGGGATTGGAGAGAGAAGGGGAGTTGCACCATCTTCTGCGATCGTGTTTCTCTATTTAGTACCTCTAGCCAGAAAATCGTTTTGAATCTAGTATATACCTCTGTACTTTCTCAAATAGCGATTTATTGTAGTCGTCAGGTTTATTTTCTACTCCGTATAATAAATCGCGTAAAGTATGGTGTGGCAGGATGTCAGATAGAATTTTCTGTCTACTTCGTGCATAGTTAGGACAGTGGAATATGTAGTGTTGTGGATTTTCTACTTGACCACACGAACAATCGGGACTTTGTACAATATTTTTCTGATATAGATGATAATTTAAAGAGCTGCATTCCAAGCGTAGCCTTGTGTGTAAGATCTGACCAAGTCGAGTTCCTGAGTTGTAATATGAGGGAGGCTTAGAGAGGTCATCATTTAACTTCGATTTGAAATTAGCCAATGTTGGTAAGTTTCGAATATCTTCTGAGAGATCGTTCCAGTCTCTGATAGTTGAGGGGAAAAATGAGTTGTAGAACAGGGCCGAATGGGTTTGTGGCGTTCTTAGGTCATGGGCGTTACGGAGGTTGTATCGTGTTTCAGTTTGGACTTCATTTGGAATGAGATCCTGTAAATATTGTGGGGTAAGACCGTTTTTTATTTTAAAAAACGTTATAAGTTTGTGTTTCTTTCGACGAGTTTTCAATGTTTCCCATTTTAAATCATCTAAAAGTTTACGAATACTACAGAGTTTAGTTGCACCGGTAATAATTCGTGCTGCTTCCGTGTGAATAGCTTCTAAGATTGCACTTTCCCCATTTGTACAATTATCCCATACATAGTCACTATATTCAAGTAATGGTCTAATGAAGGATGTGTAAATGGTTTCTAAGGCATCCCTGTGGATTTTAAACTTAAGAGAACGTAATAGATTAAGTCTGCCCCATGCGCATCCAGATATATAATTAATGTGCTCCTTCCAAGAACAGTTATTGGATAAGACAAGACCGAGGTGTTTGTGCGTAGTTACTGTTTCTATGGGTGTATTGTTCATTTGTAGTTGTGGGTGTGTTCGTGTGTTATGTTTACGCGATACAAGTAGTGCTTCAGTTTTTGAGGGATTAAAGTCGACTAGCCATTTTTTGGACCACTGTGATATTTTTTCCAAATCATGGTTAAGGTTTCTCGCTGCTTCGTCAGGTGTATCTACAATTATATATAGACTTGTATCATCAGCGAAAAGTCTGATTGATGAGTTAATATCATTAACAATGTCGTTGATATAAACGAGAAAGAGTAGTGGGCCTAAAACTGAGCCTTGTGGAACACCTGCTTTTATTACAGTCCAGCAAGAAGATTCACCATTTACCATAACCCTTTGAGAACGACCAGATAAGTAGTGTTTGAACCATTTCAATATATCACCTTGAATTCCAGTTTCAGCTAATTTATGAAGTAGGCCTTTATGCCAGACTCTATCGAACGCTTTACTTATATCACAAAAGACTGCTCGCACTTCCTTTCCATTATCAATGGCATTACAAAAAGTATGGTAAGTATGTAGTAATTGGTACGTTGTAGAGTCACCAGGAATGAAGCCAGATTGGAGAGAAGTCAGAATGCTATGGCGAGTAAAATAATTGAAAACGTGTTTGTGGACACAGCGTTCCATCACTTTGCCTAATACGCTCAAAAGAGAGATTGGCCTATAATTAGTTGGGGAAGTTTTGTCGTTCTTTTTAAAACATGGAGTAACATTAGCCTGTTTCCAACTAGTTGGGAAGTCCGAGGATCTTAAAGATATATTAAACATTAGAGCCAGAGGACGGGATAACACTGAATGACATTCACGTAATACTCTGGGATTGATACTATCTGGGCCGGATGCCTTCGAAATGTCCATATTACGAAGAATATCGTCGACATCAGTACTTGATATTTCGAAAGAATCTAAAGGTTCGTGAGAAGGAGGAACAGTATTAGGAAGGTCTGCATTACTGTCATCGATGTTGGATTGCGATGAGAAGTATGAGTTAAGTAAAGTGGCTTTATCAATGTCGTCAGTAGCAGTGGTATTGTTATATGAGAGGCTTGGTAAACATGACTGGCTTTCTAGGTTCAACACTTGTTTACAAGTCTTCCAAAAGAGCTTACTATTAGTAGCTTTAGAATTAAGGTTTACTTCTAATTTACGATGGTAATTATCCTTAGCAGTTCTTAATTCATATATTATACTGTTTCTGATCGTTTTAAATGTATTGAAAATGTTAATATTATTGCTAAGTTTGTACCTTCTATATAATTTCTTCCTTTTTCTTATTAGATGACGAATTTTAGGGGAGATCCATGGAAGGTCAGCAGGCCTTACCGTAACCTCTTTATTTGGTATTGACTGTTTAGAGGCTGATATGATAGTTTCGGTTACACGGTATGCAGTTTCGTCAATGTTTCCATTTTCTTGAATGATGCCCGTCCAATTTGTTTCTGATAATATATTTCTTAGTTGGTCATAGTTTGCACGTGAATAGTCCCAGATCATGCGTTTATACGATTTTACAGGTCCCTTAAAAAAATTCAAAAGAATAACGATTGGGCAGTGATATCTTATTTGGTCTGGTAAAAATGACTCTGTTACATTACTAAATAGGACATCCTGTTTATGTTTGACTAGTGCAATATCTATTAGCGATGACGATCTCTCAGTAAAGTGTGTCGGCTCCGTGATTACTTGTGATAAGTTATACTGGAGCATGATTGTTTTTATCTTTTGACTAGTAGTATTATCTAGCATGTTATAGTTGAAATCGCCTAATATAAAAATATGTTTAACCCCTGTGTTATGCGCTTTATCAATACTTTCCAGAATCAGGTTGTAATAATCAATGGAACTGCTTGGTGGTCGGTAGAAGCCACCAATCAGGAGTGTAGTTGTTTTAATTTTTAGTTCTATCCAGCATGCTTCAAGGCCTGGGATTTCAAGATCGGGACGTCGTTTAAACAAGAGATTTTCCTTAATATACACAACCACACCGCCCCCAATACGAGATATCCGGTCACTTCGGACTGGAGCATGACATGATGGAATTGAAATGTCAGCATCTGATATATTTGGGCTTAGCCAACTTTCGGAGAATATCATAACATCATATGTAACTGCTTCAGCCCTAATTATGTCAATTTTCGGTAGTATACTCTGGATATTCAAGTGAAGGACATTAAGGTGGGAAGACAGAATACTTGATATATTACTATTGTTATCATCAGAAAATGAATTTTCGGGATCAGGGCCGGGGTTGGGGTGTATGTCTCCACATTGTAATAGTAGGCATAAGATAAGTGATGTTAGAAATAGGGAACATTCAAATAGTATACATTTTGAAGTAAATGTACAGTTGTATATAGGAGTTAGGGTTTTGTGGCGGATACCAAGCGGTTTCACGAATTTTGCACTTTGCTGAGCTCTCTCTGTTGCCAGTGAGATGCTATGAGCGTGGATAACAAACTTATTAGAGGTAAACGACGTATCGAGTATAACGCATGTGGTGACAAGGATAATGTTGAATAATGTTAAATTTAATTTGTAACCAAAGGCTAGAGATGTAGTTATATTTATATACCCACCAAGACAACTAGACCATTTGTGTGTCTTCATGATACTGACTGTAGGGAGATAATGAACATGAATAGAGGTCCCAGTGGCGGTTTACATACATTGTCGTAGAAGATAGTGCAATGAACATAGAAGTAAGAAAACGATAGAGAGGGTAGCAAAGACAGAATCATAACTGACCAATATCAAATGTGGAAGGTGGCAGTGACAATCAACAGATATGTGTGTTTCAAACGGAGCATAATACATGGATAGGTTTCTCATATGAGTCAGTCCACGTCAAAGCCCACCCACGGACACACATAAAACCCACCGCAAACGGCAAATAATTTCCGTAAATGAAGTGAAAACTTGATGCGAACTGAAGAGCAAGAGAAGAAATATTAATTCAGAATTTGCTCCGCAATTCGCATGAAGTTTAATCTTCATCATTTGATGAGTCGATGGTCAAGATTCGAATCGTAATAGAGGCAAAAATCCCATGCCATCGAAGAGCAAATGCGGAACTTAACTCCGCATTTGCTCCGCAGTCAACATGAATCCCAAACATCATTCGATAAACGTTGGCCAAAATTCAAACCGTTCAGGCTGGATCGTACAGGCCTCCGAAGGTAGGCTCAGTCATGGAGCGTCTCTGATGAATTGGTAGACTTTGATAAGCAGCTATTCAGTGTAGAAAGGGTCGACAAGTAGTAATTAAACGCAGTTCATAAATGATAAAGTAATATCTACAAATATCAAAACAATTTACAAATACCCAGTAGCAAGGTAATGTAGATCAAATCGCAATACTTAATGGTATAGCATGTTTTCAAGTTT
>JBEVXV010000051.1:0-2170 GCA_040505915.1 Sedimenticola sp.
AATTTGGCAAACAGTATAGATCCAGACGAGCCGGCTCGCAAGAGCCATCTCATCAGGATCCGCACTGCCTGCAAGCATTTCCATAATCTTCCACATTAGAACACACATATTTTGTGAATGGACTGGTCTGAATTTCCAATAAATCTTTGTACAAATATCAATTAGGGCAACAGCATAATAAAATGTAAATGTGAAAGGCATGTCAATTGGTCCCCAACTCAGAAAACTACGACGTTCACTGGCGTTATGCCGATTACATATTGAGCTATTGCATGAGAGAACGCACTCACGGCTCCTGCGACCTAGGCAGAACCAGATCAGCCAGGGCAAAACAATGCTTACTGATCAGGACATGTATAGGTTATTAACATACCTATGTAAAATAAAGTAACCAGATAAGAACGCTAGTGAACAAATTGCATCCCGTTCGACGTCTTCAATAGTTAAGTCTGATCAGGATCTGCACACATCACAAACGCCACCAAGTGCGCACTCACATGCAAGCGATCATCTATGCATACAATGTACAACCTACGAGTGGGGATTTGAGAAAAACGCATGTCCACCTGAACACAGAAACTGATTTCAATCATTTGATTTGTATCTATTGTAAGCGTTTACCAACGGGTACACTTCCAACACAATACTGTGCATAGAAGCAAACATGGACGGCGATGATGCTCGGTTGCTGATTGCCTTTACTGGTGGTCTTTACTGGTTGTCGAAGTAAGTGTCATAACGCATTGTTTGATGCAGTTTAATAGGCGGTTGGTAAACATATACCTGGCCGATACACCTGGAGAAAACTGGATAGTAAATGTATACTAGTCAAAAAAGATTACGAACTCTATTCCATGTTAACTGGCTGGTTGAATGGAGTTAGGTCATCCCGCTTCTGTATGCGGTGTATTGTGGTCGTTTCACCAATTACTGTTTTTATTAGTATAGTTCCGTCGGAGGACCACGCGCCGGCTATTTTCTTTGCCTTCACCAACTGACGAGCCTCGTATAGCAATTCAGCGCGGTATTTTGTCAAATCCTCGTTGACGTACACGCCTGTATGTCCACACGTTTTCAGTATTGTCCGTTTTCGAATGACTTTCTGCCTGGCGCGGTAGGTCGCAAACTTGACGATGATCTCTCTCCCTTTGCCACCTGACTTCGGTTTTCCTATACGATGCGATCTATCCACGTCAGATAGAACGACCCCCGAATGCATGTCGTCGAATATTCCCATCATCACCGCATCAGTATCTTCGCCGATGGACTCCTTGACGCCAGAAATACGAAGACAATTGCGTCTACTGTATTGCTCTGATGTTTCGGCAAGACCTTCCAGGTGTTGCACGCGCTCTAACAGCAGCTTGTTCTCTTCACACAGCAACGCATTGGTTTTCTCCAGGACAGTGACCCGTGTAGTTAAACTATCTGCGACACCCCGAACGACAGCCTCAACCATGATACCCATTGACACTTGTAGCTGCTGGAAGATTGTGTCCTTGACGGCCATCGCGATAGCAGTGATAGAATCGGCATTAAGATCTAAGTTCACATGCCCAGCTTCAGCTTCAGATTCCGACGCCATGGTTAGCTCAGGTCTGGTTTTCTTAGACAATAACAGTTCCTCGGGCGAGGAGAGACACCGTTTCTTATGTTTGACAGTTAGTGGCGTTGAGAACGTCTTGCTCATCACTATCCATAAACAGATATGTTTTCAAATGTGGTAACGTTATTTATTTTGGGCAGTATAGTTGTTCGAAAATTGAGCGTGGGTTGTGTGCTGACAAAAGATCACCAAATGTCGGACTTAGCACGAATCAGCATGGAGAGCACGGGAATTCATATACAGCAAATCGACTCCAAAAGCATCAGTCTATGTCGATATATCAGTATCGCAGAAACAAGATGAAAGTGTCAAGTAGAACCGCTGACATTCCTACACATGTCTGTCAAATCTCATCCTCCTAACTTTTGCACAAGTGACTCAAATCATGAATAATGACTCGCAAATATCAAAACACTAACCTGTCGCCATTACCTGTTGACATCTGCCAAAACATGTTGATGTAGACTAGCGAATATTATACAAGTATTGACTAGTGAGCCATAACATATGATCTGATATTCACTGGCAGAAAAGTCATATTGACAGAGGCGAAGTAAATATTTG